>JAJZXT010000101.1 GCA_021806355.1 Thermoplasmata archaeon | reverse complement strand
GAGATGAGTTTTTAAAAATCACATTATTCCTTGCTCTTTTTTTACTTACACTATGATCTGATAGAAAATTTTCACCAATAACTATTTTTAAACAATATTTAGTTTTATGTGATACATAATATTTATATATTGAAATATCGTAAACTTTTATGTATAAAAATCTTAAAAAAGTTTTTGCGATTCTAGTGTGCTCATGTATGCTGTTCGCTGCATTGGCCCTCCTTTCTCCACAGGGAAATGAGAACAAAACTTTGACAAGTAACGACATTAGTTTTAACTATCAAACGTTAACAGAATTTTTTATCATAAACAATTTGTCAATTCCAACCCCGTCAAATTTTGATGAGCATATAATTGTAAACAGTTCCTTGTATCCCGGTGAAAATCCAAATCTTTCAAATATATTTTTCATGACTGATGGCACAACTCTGATACCATCGTGGCTTCAATCTGGAAACAGTAACCAGGCTTTTAACACATCCTATTGGTTAAGAATAAATCAAAGTATACCCGCGCATGATTACATGCAAATCTGTATGGAAGAAGCACAGTTTGGAACAAACATCCTGAATAATTACTCCATAGGTGAGGCACCGCAGCTCACGAATGTGTATGGACTGTACGATGACGGCTCACACATATTCAACTTTTATGACAACTTTGCCGGAACAAACCTTGACACCGCCAAATGGAAGGCTTTGAACGCCAATTACGCAGTAGACAATGGGATAAGATTCACCGCATCCAACTCATATATAACATCCAGATTGCAATTTCCACATCCATCATGCGTTGAGGCCTATGGAATTATGAACTCACCACAGACTAATGATAGCACAGGTTACGCTCTTGGAGGTGTTGGGTTTGGAAAAGGAGGAATGGATAGTACCGCGCCTGTTTTTACTTCTGGATGGACAGAAAACCAGACAAATGGGTTTGGGCTTACTTTATACAATGAAGCTCTGTATTATTACAACTATTCCAAGTCCGCGAACATCAAGGATTATCATGTTTTCGGAACTGGTTTTATAAATGATTCGTATGTAAGAGGTACACTAGACAATCTTTTCCAGAACTCATCTAGCAAGAGTTTAAACGTAGGAAGTTCACAGGAATTGAACTTGACACTTGGTTTCCAGAGTGATGATTTTCCTCAGATCAATGATTTCAGGTACATAATGGAATTCAATTCAACCCCTGATGGAGCTGGCATCCCATATTCGTTCGCCTTGCACAAGGTAGTGTTCAAGGAAAATGGAATCCCACCTGGAGGAGATTGGGGAATAAATATCCCTAACCTTATAGATACACTGGGCAACAATGCAATATCAGCGTCGTTATATTACAACTATTCCCTTGTGCCTGGAGTTTATAACTATAGTGTATATTCTGATGATCCAGGATACCAGGCGCTGCAAAACAAAGGTACGTTAACAGTGAAAAACAGTAATGTAGTCATAAATGTCTCATTTGTCCAGGCAAAAACCGATACGACTTTTGAAGAACTTGGCCTCCCCAAGGGAACTGACTGGACGCTTAACCTGTACATGAATTCTACAAATTTTACAGAATACACCACAAATATGTCTTCAATTGTTGTCCCTATTCAAAATGGCACTTTTATGGTGTCCTTCGGTGTTACATCTAACGGATACATACCTTTGCCAGATTACAAGAGAATAAATGTAAATGGTTTCACAGAAACTTATATCATAGAATACGAAAGCCCCAGAAATTTATCGCTCTTGGAACCACTTAAATCGTTAAACCCATCCATGGGAGAACAGAATAAAGGGTACAATAACATATTGACTGGAGGTTGTTTCCCAACAGACCTGGCTGTAGACAACAGTTCCAACATAATCTTTTCGATTATCCAGAACAAGGGTCTCATTGTGCCCTACAACATAACAACTGGTCGGTATCTGAAAAACATCACCCTCGGCCCTGATTCTTTTCCCGCCTGTGCATATTATGACCCGGGAAATGGCCACCTCTATGTCAGTGACAGAGGCACAGGGAATCTCACCATAATAAATGGAAAGACTCTTGCCATAATAGAAAATATTACCATTCCTTATTTAAAGAATACTGACTTTGCAATAACACAATCCATAAATTCCCAGGACATATACATATTCGGTTTTAACTATACGAATCCAGATAATGGTATTTCATATATCCTTTCAAGCACAGGTGAAATTCTGATCCAGCATAACTTCACAGGACTGTGCGCCCAGAATTCAATTTCCGGATACTCTATTCTGCTTTCACCAACAATGTATGGTCAGGATCTACTCATTGCAAATGGCACAGGTATCGATGCCTTGAATCTTTCCAGCGGTCACCAGGCTTTTTATGCAGCTCCAAAGTACTATTGCACAGATTTACTTGTTGCTTATGGTCAGAAAGGCAAATTTATTGTGAGCAACGAAGAAAATAATACCACTTTGATCTTTAATGCAACCTCATCAAAGTTTTGTGGGGGCCCAACTATATCCGGGGAAGTTTTAGGTGGTTACTTTGATCCATTAAATGGCTACCTGTATGTTTCCAGTGAAAGTTCGTCTTTATTTGCATGTACAGGCAATATTACCATAATAACACCAAGCAATGGAAAAGTTATAACGTCTATTCTCACATCAGAACCACAGTCTAATATAATATTCAGTTCAATAAATCAGACCATATTTGGCTTGAATCATAATGGACAGGAAAGCATATTCCATTCCTATGCAGTGACCAAGGTATATAATGTAAGTTTTGAAGAAAATGGACTACCAACGAATGGAACATGGTTCATTAACATTACCGGGATGAACTCTTCTGGGGCACTGTTATCTGGATCTGTATATTCAGTCAATCTAAAGGAGGGAAATTATTCCTATACAGTTGGAACCGGTAATAAAAAGTTCACTGCACTAGGTGGAACCATAGATGCTAATTCATCAAAAACAGTTTATGTAAAATTCTCTTTGGTTACCTACGGAGTCACCTTCATTGAAACAGGTCTTGGAACAGGAACATCATGGTCGTTAAGACTTAACAATAGTTCATATGCGATAACTGTAAACGGAAGTGGTTCAGAGTTATCATTGAATTTACCAAACGGTACCTACTATTACAATGTAAATCCTGTGATTGGATATTCGATCACAAATAAAGCCGGACCGGTGGAAGTAAATGGAAAACCAGTCCCTGTTTATGTTGCATTTTCACAGCTGAAATACAAGGTTACCTTTAATGAAGTTGGTCTTCCGAATGGAACAATGTGGAGAGTTACATTAAATGGAGTGGAGCATAATGTGACTGGGAATAGCTTCTCAATATACCTTCCTAATGGTACATACCACTATTCCATAGGTTCTGTTAATGGCTACTCCGTCACAAACGGAACAGGCAATATCACCATGAAGGGGACTGGTGCCTCAATAACCATAAAGTTCTCGCAATCAACATCAAGTCCAACAACATTCTACATTGAGATTGGAGCTGTTTCAGCCGTGGTGGTTGCTGTGATCGGAATACTGGTTTGGAGAAGAATTTCGAAATAGGGCAAAACTCACAAAATTTTTTAATTTCTTTATTTCTTGAAAGATACCTGTAGATGGGGTTTTTATGGTGAACAAGTAAGGGTGCCTCTGCCAGATGACAATAATTTTGGCTCATCACTCATTTTTGCGTGCAGACACCCAGAAAATCTCACAAGAATTAAGGAAATAATGTGGTTTCTAACACGCATTTATGATTTCGCCAATAAAAATACATCCTGCAAGTTGCACATAACAAAATGAAAATTAGGACTATATTTTCGTTTCCCACATGAAAGTCCGAAGGGCTATAATTTTTAAATCCTCATCAGTATTGAAAATTCTCGTATAAAGTGTCAAACATAATCGAATGAGAGCAAATACTTAAATTAAAGTGTGCCAGCGAACTAACTACCGACTGGAAATGATACTCCCATCGAAAATACCTTTATATTACTCTAAACACAGGTAAACATACCGTCTGCGATAGAAGAAAACTGAATATCATAACATTTCAATAGAAAAATTATAATTGTCCATCCCATTATGGGCATTATTCCAGAGATTTAGTCACGTATTCTGTAAAGGATATGAAAATCAATTTTACAAAACATTGGTGTAATACACAATGCACACACGAAATAATGATCAATTTAACTAAAACAAACCTTTGAGGTAGCATTACAAAAATTAATATTATTATAATAAAAATAATAAAATTTGATTACTATGATCGTCGATTTACTCTTTCATAGCTTTTGACATTTCTTTGAACTCTTGAGTCTTCTGGGCCTTTTGAAGAATATCCAGGACTTCCTGAACGTAATTCTTCAATTGAACGGGCTGCTTGGAGGCACGCCATACAACGGCTCCAGTTCTGTAAAAGTTCTTAAGACGCATGCTTCCACCTGCACCCGCAGTGGTGAAAACTATTGTTCCATAGCCGAATATTCTCTCGAATAGCGGTTGAATCATCAGGACACTCATTATCTTGCTAACAGGTATGTCAGCTGACTGCCTGCTAAATAAACCATATGTATGCGTTACTCTTCTGTCTGTTAAGGCATAATATGTTCTGCTCCATCTCAAGATTGAAAAGATGAGCGGCAAAACAAGAGCTACCAAAAGTATAAACGAAAGCCATATAAGCCCGATTACAAAAGCTCCAACTGCTGCCAAGATAAAGAAGATCGGAAGACCGAAAAATATCGTATAAATCAAACCTACTACAATTGGTCTTACAATGTAAGAGGCAATTGAAGGTCGACCTTCATATATCACTTTCTCGTTCTTGTTCAAAAACATTTGCGGGAATGATTGAGGAGCATTTCCAAATGGCTTATTGTCGATGAACTCCTTTTGTTCATTAGTCAAAAATTCTTCAACCATAATTTATATATATAGCTATGGTATTTGAACTTTTCTGACCAGGTTGTGCACCTTTAAATTAAATCTCTTCTTAGGCAATATCTACTCTCATTACGATGGAGGGCAAGGCAACTTTTAGATCAGGACGCACATAAGACTCCAAGGGGAATAATGGTAATGTATAGCATGAGATATTAATAATATCAAGAAGGCATATTTTTTGTGCATCTATTCGCTAGGAAAATTCACTTTTTATTTAAATCAGACTTTTGCTGAGATGACCTGAGAATTTTCCTGCTCCATTCAATTCATAGCAATACAAATAATGTGAGCACTGATTCCCACACATTCAGCCTTGGCGGTTTTTTGAAATGCAAAAATCTTATTATATGAATTGAAGCCACAACATTACCGGATCATCTTCCCCTTCCAGTTCTGTCTCTGTTTCCCCGAGTGAGCTTACTGTTTTAAATTTGGTAAAATATATGGTTCCATTGTCTATGAAACCATACATAATGTGCTCAACGGGTTCACCATTTGGAAAGTGAGCAATTGCTTCCGGCATTTCAGGTGAAAAATGCAGTTCTATGGATCTATCATCATTTTCATAAAGGGAATACGACCTGTTCTGTATCAGGTACTCCTTCAATTTATCCTCACGTATATTTGGTTTATCACTCATGCATTCATATTTCCCACTCGGTTAAATTTTTTTCTGAATTAAATGAGACTGAGACAAATTTCGTTAAATGAATTCAAGAAAGAATTTATTCAGGAACAATGCGAAAACTGCCGGTAAAATATACTGGAATGATGGAGAGAAACAATTTATGTTATAAATTTCAAAATATGGGGTTATTTTTTCATTCTAAAGAAAAAAAGAAAAACAACAACCCCTGGCACAAGTATAACCGCAACTGATATTCCTATCGACAGAACGTCATCCTTTCCCGAAGGTTTACTCTTCCCGGCAGAAGTGAAACTTAATGACAATGTGGCATTCTTTCCATTAATTGCCAATGCATTTGTTGACTTTGAAAGATCGTAGCATGAAATCTTTCCTGCTGAGTATGAATATGAAACGTTTGTTAACTCAAATGTGCAGGATTGACTTTGAATCGGACCGGATTTCATTCCGTTTGAGAGATTCACATATCATACAACTCCGGATTGAAGACCTGTCTCCGTGAATTTTACTGAATATTTTGCCTCGGTAAATTTCACAGGTTAAGGGACTGCTGCGTCGTTGACGGCTACTGAGCCAGAATATGCAGAGAGTTCCTATTCGTGATCTGAGGTGAAAAAAGTGTAAATGCATGTCCCGTTAGACATGGATAAAGAATATGATGTGCCGGTAATCGCAATAGAGTCATGACCTGTTATGTTCACATGCCATATGGTACCGGAAGGAAGTCCTGTTCCTGGGAATGCTAGGGAGTAATAGGCATTTTCGAGTGTTGATGAAACAGTACTGGTTGGCTTTATCAAACCCATGCTCCCCTAATGTTGGTTTGCAACATGCAGACAACCCCGTTGAATGGTCATATATTATTCCAACTGGTAACAATCTGATATTTATGCTTGATATAAGTGATTCATAAATTCCGCTCATTACAGAAACATTTCCTGAGCAGTAGCTGGTGACATGTATACTACCGTTCCCCGGATCTTGGACGCTCGATCCTGGACCTGTTGAACTCCCGGCATTTACCGTGCCTGCGACGTATCTTCATTATACTTCAGTTTATGATATTATGGATACGTTTGATAACTGAGAAGATACTGATTGGCAATAAATATGGAACTGGTATATTTAATATCGAATTCATGATTCCCCGGAACATGATTTTGCAGGATATGAAACTCAGATGGAAGGTTGCCTGGATAGCAAGCCTCCTGTATATTGCATACCTCTTTGCAGGCCAGGTTCCTCAGTTGCGGAACACGCCTTATTTCAGCTCCATGATTGTCTCCTTCCTGCTGATAGTTGTATATCTCATAAGCTCACTACTCCTGACAGGCTGGAAAAAGTCGCTTCAACTTCTTGCCCTTGGATGGCTTGTTGGCTATTCAATGGAATTCCTGAGCATAAACACAGGCATACCTTTCGGAACATATTATTATACAGCGGCCCTGGGACCGAAGCTTGGTCCTGTCCCAATCTTTATACCTTTTCTCTGGTCTTCACTGTTTTTCTATGCAATGGAGGCATCGTCTATTTTCCTGGCACCATTCCTGATGGTTACCTTTGATCTGAGCTTCGATCCCAGGTACTCAAAGGAACTTTGGCACTGGACAGTACCGACTCAGTATTTTGGTGATCCTGTCTCAAATTTTATCGGATGGTTCCTTGTTTCCCTCCTAATTGCCTTCATCCTCTACCTGCTTAATTTCAAGATAAACAATTCTGGAAAAACAATACTTCCAGCCCTTGTCTTCTATATCCTCTTCGGCCTCGACAATACCATAAGTGATTATCGTGCAGGACTGGGCGAGGCGGGGATGATCTCGATGATAATCATTATGGTAATATTCCTGCTCCTGCTTCTCACTAAATATTTCAAATCCTCAGGAAAAATGGGAAATATTCGTAATCTACAGTAATGGCCCCACCATGACAGGCAGTATCAATGTCACATCCCCATACACGTTTACAAATCTCGCATCTGGCTTGACCTTCTTCCATGAGATGGCCTCCTCCAGTTTTGCTCCTGACAGTGAGCCGTCATATTCCTGTGCAGTCGTTATATATACAGAATAATCAAGCCCGCCACGGAACTGGTTCCACCATATTGTATGGTGCTTTGATATGCCGCCGCCGATCATCAGTGATCCTGTCTTTTTTGCATCAAAAATTATGTCTGAAAGCTCGTGCTCGTCAGCAAGAACATCAACCATGAAATCATGGTTCATCTCCCTGAATGACCACAGCTGCGAGCCGAATGATCCATCTGTAATTCCTGGAACAAACACCTTGATCCCGTTTTTGGCCGCATTATATAGGATTGAATCCTCACTGTTCAGTTTCAGCCCGATCCTCTGGATTATTTCCCAGGTTGCCCATGTCTTCTTTTCAATGTACAATTTCTCCAGCTCAGGCTGCATGAATGATTCCATTATTTCACCATAGGATTCATCAGGTATCACGACGCTACCCAGCCTGTTAATTCCAAGATCCTTTAGCTCCCTGTCTGGATAATCAAAGGAACCGCAGTAGTAATCCCTGAATGTTCTCGCTATGTCGTGATCAAGAGTGCCTGTTGTTGTTATTATGACATCAACCAGCTTCTCCTTCACAAGCTGGTTTATAATACCTCTTGTACCGGTGGAAATTATATCAGCAGGAAATGAGAGGAATGTTGTATTTTCCTCCCTGAACATATCCCTCAGTATTTCATATGCCACGTATACCTTTGATGTTGTGAAGCCGCCGGAAACTTCCATCATTTTCATGAAATCCATCATTGAGGTCTTTTCATTGACGACAGTATCCCTTACTGGAGTTGAAAGTAGATCCTTCTTATTCATCTTCATGATTTATGGATGGCAAACTCATACCTATTCTTTTTCTTTTACATCAGGCATTCCATGGTCCTGTACTCCGGTATACCTTCCTGCGCATGTCCATTGAGTCCGGATGTTCAGTGATCAGCCCTGACTTCATTAATTCAAACAGTGAATTCTGAACAGTCCTCCTGCTCATTCCGGTAATTTTCATAATCTTTGCCTGGTCGCTGTATGATGAATTCTTGATGACATGATAAACAAAGCGTGTCGCAGGACTGCCATCAAAGTGGTTATTGTGCGATTCAACACCGAAATTATCTCCCCTGACTCCAAATTTCTGTGAAGCCATTGCAGGGATGGATGCAAATGAAACATTTCCCAGATTGACCTCTGGACCAAGCCTTATAATGAGCTCGGTCTGCTGCGATTCGATGGGCGCTTCAAACATCACCCTTGAAAGTGGTACATTTTCCAGTATTTCCTCCACCCAGTCCCACTTGATGTTCCCCTCGTGATCATATATTTCAACGTCCTTCCCAGACTCCCTTCCCTCAACAATGATGACAAAAGGATCAAATTCCATATCCTCCGTGATTTTTTCGATTGTTTCTGAAAGGCTGAGCTGATCATTCCTGTTCTTCTTCCCGACTTCCATAACAAGTTTCATCCCGGAGCTTTCAGCAAATTCCATTGCAATTTTTTTATCACGCCTGGATATATCCATAATTCCCTCACTCAATTCCAGATAGGTATATCCCAGCCCATGTATCATATTGAGACCCTGCATCAGTTTTCCCCTGATGATGAAGTTTTCAAGGAAAGTCCCTCCATTGCTTACTCCAAGGCCAGTGTTCCTGATGTTATTGATCCTCTCCCTGACCCTATCCTCGGGAAGAAGGAATGGTATTCCCCACCCTATCTTCACATATGTCACATATCTTGAGAACAGTTCCAGAACAGAGATGTCCGAAACCATCCTGTCAATAACCATTGTCTTCCCTGATTTCTGGATCCTTGATGAATCCAGGCCTGAAATATCCTGGCACAGTAATTTACCCTCCTGCATAGATGCGTATTTGATCATTACACATAAAAATATGTAAAATGGGTTAAATTTTCATCTAATTCGCCAATCTATATGTAAATATATCATATTATATTTGCCAGACATGGAAAATTCAGGAAAAATTGAAGAATCTGTATCCACTCTCCTGGAATTCGACAGGATCTGTTCAGGAGATGTCTTCCTGCTGAGCAGTTTCAGCAGGGAGGATATGGTGATACTGCACCTGATGATCAGCAACGGGCTTGACAGGGATATATACACAATAGATACTGGAAGGATCCACCAGGAAACGTACTCATTCATCCATAAAATAATGGAGGAATACAGAATCAGCCTGAAATTCCTCTTCCCGGAAAGGGGTGAAGTTGAAGCCATGATGAATCTTCACGGCCCTGATCTTTTCTACAGGAGCGTGGAGATGAGGAAATTATGCTGCAAAATAAGGAAGGTCAATCCCCTGGAGAAATTGCTGGAAGTGAGAAAAGGGTGGATAACAGGGATAAGGAGACAACAGACACAGGTAAGGATGGAGTCTTCCCTTATTGAGAGGGATGGGAGAAATATTAAATGCAACCCGCTTCTGAACTGGAACTCAGAAGATGTGGGCAGGTATGTGGAGGATAACCAGATACCGCTGAACCCACTCTACTCGAAAGGATACATGAGTATTGGATGTGAGCCATGCACGATTCCGTCAGATGGTGAGAGGGACGGGAGATGGTGGTGGGAGAGTGGAGTCAGGG
>JAJZXT010000076.1 GCA_021806355.1 Thermoplasmata archaeon | reverse complement strand
TACGGATGCAGGCACGCATGAAGCAATATGCGATCCGACCTCTTTCACTTCTGTCTGCCAGCGGACAGATCAATATCCTGCGAGAAATAGTAACCTTTTAGCTCGCTTTCATCCCCTATCTTGCGAAAGGGGAATTCCCGCTCGCAAATGTTAAATTGCATTTTATTGTTGGCAAACTAAAGGGTTTAGACAATAAAGTAATCATCTAATTTTGAATGGGAGGTTTATATACTGTATTTAAATAACCAATAGATTTATATGAGCGAGAGAGAAAAGATCAATATAGAGAACATTGTTGCATCAACGTCACTTGCTGAGCATCTTGATTTGAGCCAGATAGCCATGGCACTTGAAGGATCAGAGTATGAACCGGAGCAGTTTCCCGGTTTAATATACAGGCTAACAGAACCAAAAACTGCAGTTCTTATATTCAGAAGCGGTAAGGTCAACTGTACAGGGGCAAAGAATCTTGCAAACGTTAAACTGACAATACAAACGATAATCAGCAGGCTTAAAAAGGCGGGAATTGAAGTTTATGACAATCCAGATATCGTGGTTCAAAACATCGTAGCGGTATACGATCTTGAGGCAGACCTGAATCTTACAGATATTGCCATGTCACTTGGGCTTGAAAACGTCGAGTATGAACCGGAGCAGTTTCCGGGTCTGGTTTACAGAGTCGAGGAACCCAAGGTAGTCCTGCTTCTTTTTGGCTCTGGAAAGGTTGTGTGTACAGGCGCCAAAGAAGAGAGCGAAATAGAACAGGCAGTTATCAAGGTAAAAAAAGAATTGCAGAAAGTTGGCCTAATCTAATTTTTCAAAAGCAGGCCAACAAATTCAATTTTTTATTAGATTTAATACTTGCGTAATTAATGCCGTGGCATACATCCCTCTTCCGAGGCTGAAATCCAGGCACTTTTCCCTGCATCCAAACTCCACTGGATAAAACCTGATGCTTCTAAAATTTCCCGAGGAAGAAAGTTCACCTTTGCCGTTTATCTTGAACATGGACCTTTCAACCTTAAATTCATTACATGTTTTCTCAACTATTTCACCGGGAATACCATTCTGGCGTGGAGTTTCAAATCCAACCAGCGGCATAACTGCAGAGACCTTTCCCTCAAGCGACAATTTAAAAATCTTATCAAAGTTGAATGAAGTAACTTCAATAAGGTCTCCTGATATGTTGAAATATCTATCTGTCTTCTGAACTAAATCTCCCTCAAATATTTGTGATCGTGATTCTGAATATTTACTCCTGGTTTCAAGCATGCGGTTAAACATCATGGATTGAAAGGAATGGACAAACATGATCTCAAGGGTTCTTGGCAATACATCCAGTGCATCTTCATACCTCCCTCCTGAATTAAGATGAGATATAATTGCCCTCTCAAAATTAAGAAATTCGGGATATTCATCCAGTGCCTTCTTGTAATCCCAATCGCGGGAGAGGTTTACCCTGTATTCTTCCGTGTCAAACTCAGGATCATAGAGGTATAGCTTAGCCGCCTGCTCAAAATTACCCCTCAAAAGCTGTTCGCCAACTTTATGTGTATTGCTGCGAGTGGTGCCAAACCTTTGCTCGCCGTACAAATTCCAGTAGCCGCCTTCTTTCGTGATAGAGTTATTTGCCATCTCGATAGTTTCATCACTGATCCCATCAAGCTTCAATTTGATCTTGAACCTATTTCCAGCCAGATCTCCCATTCTGAGCATTTTGTCTGTCTTGAAGACTTCAAGAACTTCGCAATCTGAAAGCTTTTCCAGCTGATTGGAATATGTGCCATTGATGCAAAAATACTGGGTAGTCACTGCCCTCTTATCCTTCGTTCCGGCGAACGTGATTCTTTTCCTGCTGATCTGGAGCATGCGTGCCAGGACAGATACAAAGCGGTTCGTGTCCCAGTTGGTTAACTTCACCTTGAGGATGGTATATTTCCCGTCATATTTTGTTTCAAAAGCCTCCGGTATTTCTTCAACAACGAAATCTTCGGCAGAATTTTTAATTAATCCCTGCAAATTCTGTGTCCTCATCAATTATAATTCCTTATAGTCCTGTACATATTATCTCTCTCTACAGGTATCATGCCTATTTCCTTAACACTCTCTATGATAATTTCTTTCCTGAGATTACCAACACTCTTGCCGGTAGCAGGGATGACCTTCTCATCATAAATTGTTCCGCCCCAGTCGTTTGCCCCATACAAAAGGGCCATTTGACCCATCTGAACGCCATTTGTTAGCCATGAGGATTGTATTATGGGTAAATGTTTATTGAAAACAATTCTCGATATTGCTATATTTTTCAGCACATCAACCCCACCTGCCCTATACTTAACAATATTTTCCTTTTCAAGTTGCGTATTGCCGGGTTCAAAGTTCCATGGTGTAAAGGAAACAAACCCGTGATATTTCTTTTGCAGCTCCAGTATTGAAAGCAGGTGTTCCGCCTTATGCCTGCTCTCTTCCACATGACCAAACATCATGGTCGCGCTTGTCCTGATTCCCAATTTATGGGCTTCTTCCATTATGCTCAACCATTCTTTTCCACTTCCCAAGGGTCTTCTTAATATCTTTCTCACCTCATCAGAAAATATCTCGGCCCCTGCCCCTGGAATAGTTTCAAGTCCAGCTTTGCGTAATGTTTCAAGAAGTTCTGGGATTGTTATCTTTTCTTTCTTAGAAATAAATGAAAGTTCTGACGTGGATAGTCCGTGAATCCCAAGATCTGGAAATTTTTCATGAAGAGTCTGAAATAGGTTTACATAATAGTCAAGGGGCAAATCAGGATTAACTCCGCCCTGTATAAGCAACTGCTTGATCCCAAACGTGTCATAAAAATGTTTTACTCTCAATACCACGTCTTCCACATTCAGCATGTAGGCATCATCCTCTGATCCTGTCCTGTAAAATGCACAAAATTTGCACCTGACATTGCACACATTCGTATAATTCATAATCATGTTTGATACAAAACTGACCTGCTTTCCGGTAAGGCCATCGGTAATGGACCTTGCCATTCTTCCAAGGTCATTGATGTTTGCAGAATCATACATGAATACAATCTCATCGTACGATGGCGAATCACCGCGGTTTACTTTCTTCCATATGTCAGAAAGTATACCCTCATACTGGCTCATAACTTGGATATATCTAATCGTGTAATAACATTTTCTTGGAAATTTTTATTCATCAACATATGGCGGAAATCCCTTACCAAAGGACTATTTTAGGTCACATTTTATGACGGGAACCTCCAAATTCAAAAATTGGCAATTATTAACTATTAATCTGCAATTAAGCTCTCATGAATATCGGGTCATATGAATCTTCATACTGGTTTGATATAATTTCTTCAGGACACAGATTGGACTTCAATGAAGCCAGGGAAATAATTGAAGATATGACAGTACACGAAATCATGCATCTTGCTGATCAATTGACAGGTACACAGATAGGAGACACCGTGACCTACGCGGTTTCCTATAATATAAATTACAGCAACTACTGCACAGCAAGTTGTCCAATATGTGCTTTTTACGTCCCTGCTAAACTCAAGGGCAAGTCAAGCAAGGGGTATGAACTTTCTATAGAGGATGTAAGATCAGAGTTGAAAAAAGCGGAAAAGCTCAACCCAACTGAGATTCACATTGTTGGGGGATTTAATCCCTACCTACCGATAGAATACTATGAAAACGTTTTTCGCACTGTCAAGGAAAGTCTTCCGGAAGTGACACTAAAGGCTCTTACCATTCCGGAAATCGATTTTATTGCCCGTGAAACAGGAAATTCCATAAGGGAGGTTATAGAGAGGTTTCATGAGGCTGGAATGGATGCACACACCGGAGGCGGGGCTGAAATTTTCAATCCCGAGGTAAGAAAGCAAATTTCAACCCCGGAAAAGATATCCGGTGAAGACTGGCTTAAGGATGCTAAAATTATTCACTCTATGGGCATTCGGGGGAATTCAACAATGACTTATGGGCATGTGGAAAACTGGGATAATATCATGGACCATATGATAAAAATCAGAGAAAACCAGAAGGAGGTACCAGGATTTCTGTCCTTCATCCCGCTGAAATTCAGTATAGAAAACACCCCCCTAAAAAAAATGGGGAAGGTGAAGCACCCAGCTTCTGGCGAAAAGGATCTTAAGGTTGTTTCCATGGCGAGGATAATTATGGGTCAGGACATTAGAAACATCAGTGTTTACTGGGTTTCGGTTGGAAAGGGAATAGCACAGGTAGCCCTGAATGGAGGGGGCAACGATCTTGTTGGAACGGCAGTAAGTGAAAAAATCTTCGGTGCCACTGACAGAAGGGAATATACCACCATAGAAGAACTTAACAACATGGTTGAATCCATAGGAAAGATACCAGCTAGGAGAGATACTTTCTATAATATCGTCGGGAAGTTTGACAGATAATGATTGCATTAATTGATCTAGTTCATAGTTATCCTCTCTACCATGCTCTTTCAAGCACAGAAGAAATTTCACGGGGATCTCCGCAGAAAAACCTGAAACTTGTGCTTGATGGAAATGCGGAATGTGGCATGGTTTCACTTATTGACTATTTCAAGAACAGGGATTCGCTGAACTTAATAAGTGGACCCAATATTCACAGCCGCGGAAGAACCATATCCACCATAGTGGTTTCTCGTGGTGAAAGCCTTCATCATGGGTCAAGGATAGCTGTCACATCTCAAACCGAGACTACTTCATTTTATCTGGGACAGATATTGAAAATTGAATTTCCTCAATCTGAAATGATAAGGTGTTCCTATAATTCAGCAAAAGAACTCCTAGAAGAAGAACAATTCGCACTGGTTATCGGAGATGAAGCATTAAAAGCATACTCTGGGGATTATAGAATAATAATGGACATAGGTCTTCATTATTCGAGATTGACATCTTACTATCCGGTATATTCCGTGATGGTTTCCAGGGACAAGATCAGCGATGAAAGGATAGGAACAATAAACAACGCTTCTTTCAACTCATCTAAACATATTGAGGAATCTATTCTGGAAGGAGAGGAAAGAGGGTTTTCAAGAGAGCTCCTTGTTTCATATTATCGGGCGATTTCATATACCTATGATGATATCATTCGTAGAAGCATTGATTACACATACATGAATTACAAGAAAAGAATTCTTTAGATAAATTCAAATACGAATTTTAACTATATTTACAATGTATACAAAGAAAATCGAAAATATGGCTGAAGGAATAACTTTTGATGACGTTCTTGTAATTCCTTCCAGATCAAACCTAGAGCCAAAGGAAACCGATATTAAATCGAGGTTTTCAAGGCACATTAACCTTAATACTCCCATATCAAGTGCACCCATGGACACTGTTACCGAGGCAGAAATGGCTGTGGCAATGTCAAGGTATGGTGGAATAGGAATTATTCACAGAAATATATCACGTAATGAGCAGGCCAGCCTTGTAAGGAAGGTTAAGCGCGAGGAATCTATCATTATTAGAAACGTGCATACAGTTGATCCGGCAACTCCAATAGAAGTTGTAAGAAATATAATGGAAACGAAGAAAATCAATGGCCTTCCGGTTGTTTCTGGAGAAAAGATTGTAGGAATTGTAACAAAGAGAGATTTAGAGTTTGCAACAAAAGCTATGATTACTGTTAGTGATGTGATGGTAAAAGATGTAATCTACGCAAGTGATAATATCACACTGGAAGAAGCAAGGGAGATTCTCTACAGGAACAGGATTGAAAAACTTCCCCTGGTTGACGAGAAAAAGAAGGTTGTCGGGCTTATTACGTCGAAGGATATCACGACAAGGCATAAGTTTCCAGAGGCTACAAGGGATGAAGAAGGTCAGTTAATGGTGGGTGCATCCGTTGGCCCATTTGACATTGATCGGGCAATGATGCTCGAAAAGGAAGGCGTTGACGTTATAGTTATAGATACGGCGCATGCCCACAATTCCAATGTCCTCGAAAGCATAAAGAAGATGAGAAAAGTGATCTCTGCCGACATAGTCGCCGGCAATATTGCAACTGGAGATGCTGCTGAAGACCTCATTTCCCTTGAAATAGATGCATTAAGGGTTGGCATCGGTCCCGGTTCAATTTGCACAACAAGAGTAGTAGCGGGAATAGGAGTTCCCCAGATTACAGCAATATCCAGTGTAGCTTCGGTAGCACATAAAAGCAATATTCCTGTCATAGCAGACGGGGGAATAAGATTCTCAGGTGATATTGTTAAGGCAATAGCAGCAGGCGCGGATTCTGTCATGCTTGGATCTCTCCTAGCAGGGACAGAGGAAAGCCCCGGAAACGAAATAATTATAAATGGAAGGAAATACAAATCATACAGGGGAATGGGCTCTATCGGGGCAATGCAGAAGGGTTCAGACAGGTATGGGAAATTCTCCGGATCGAAATTTGTTGCAGAAGGCGTGGAAGGCGCCGTTCCATACAGGGGGAAGGTTGAGGAAGTCCTATTTCAACTCGTGGGAGGATTAAAATCAGGCATGGGTTATTCGGGTTCAAAAGATATTACTGAACTGAAGAATAAGACAAAATTCATAAGGGTAACAGCCAACGGGTTAAGGGAAAACCATCCACACGACGTCAGGATCATGACAGAACCTCCCAATTACCAAAATTTTTATCCTTGATAAAATAAAAATTCATTTCATATCAAAATGAAATTTAACTAATCAGTACATCAAGAGATATTACTATCAACATTTTATAACTAGAATAAAATTTGCATTTCATAAATTCGTTCATTCTATATCTGGCGAAAAGCGGGTATTGCCAATCCTAAATTTTAAGTTAAAAAACACACAATAGATCATCAAAACGCATGAGAAATGTTGACACATATTAATGTGCGTTTTTAAAGTCAAAGCTTAAATAATATACATATATCCATCGGAGATTTACAATGGACACTAAGAAAATATTGGTCATCGTAATGGCTTTGTTCATGGTTATGTCTGTTGGAGCAATTCTGAGTTTAAATCAGTCTTCAGGCTCCCACTCAGGCACACCATCACCATCGCCAAGTGTAACGGGTTCGTCAGTTCAGGGTCAGCAGCCGGTTAAGGCAACAGGTTCTGTGGCTACAGGGTCTTCATCGGCTCCTACTCAATCGCAGAGAATGCAGATGTATAACCAGGTAGTTCAGTACTCAAAGGCACACGGAATAGCACTGTCTAATGTGTATATACCTAATTACTTATCACAGAGTCGCATAACCGGCGGCCACATAACACCTGGTTATTCAATCTCTCCTGCCCCAATGGGTATCGGAGATTATGGTCTAATGAATAAGAGTGGACAGATAGTAACCTATAATTACACTACACAGAGTTATGAGGCAGTTTTGAGCATGAATCAGTTGAACAACTTCTATCTTGCTGCAAACGATGCGCATACTGTCACTTTCCAGTTGAATGCGGTTCTTAACAATGTGGGTCTCTTTGGAACACCAAGCCAGATGTGGACACAGAACGTAATTCTATATTCTTCGAGGACCCACCAATTGACTTTTGAGGACAATGTCTGGAATTTCTCAAATCCCGCAGTCTATCTGACAACAAACGCAATCAACTATTCAAGTGCAGCTCAAAACGGTAAAGGGGCAACTGGGGGAGGATTCCATTATGGATATTCGCAATCATTCAACATGTCATATCCTTTCACAGTTGATCTTTACCTTAACACGTCTGTTACTGCAACTGGAAACAGTGTAGTCTGGTATAACTATACCATAGTAAGTGGATACATAAACGCAAAAACAGGAGCCTCCAAGGGAAAAATTTCTGGAAATTATGATGAAGTTATTTTCAACTCAACATATGACCAACCCTCAACATATAGAGCACCACATCCGCATTACTTGGTTAGCGGAACGCAGTTTACACCAACAGGTTTCATACCATATGACGCAGAAATAATGATTGGAGGTCCAGGAGGAGGAAGCACAGCAGTTATAAATGGAATAAACGGTACAATGAACCTGATGTATTATAATAACACGACAGCTTCCCCAAGTTATAAGAATGTAAGAGCTGCTTATGATATCGGTTCAGAAACAGGGGAAACTTCGGTGGGCGTTGATGTCCACAATGCAGGAGCAACAGCTTATCTTAGCTCAGGTCCTGGTTTGGTTTATGGTCTATGGAACAATACATATAGCTGGTCAAAGAAGACAGTTACCACCTCAACTTCATCCAGCACTACGTACATGTTCCTGAACAACAACGTTACAATGATGAACCAAGGAATTTATGCATGGGCTCCACTCACAAAGGCAACATCCACATTCTACCTTCCTTCAAGCACGTACCTGTATGATGCCTTACAAAACTATCATGTTCCAATTATGGAGCAGGTACTAGGCTCATCAACCGATTTAACAACAATGACGTCAATGAAGTCAATGGGCATCTACACGCCAATAATAGTCACAAATAATAGTCAGCTTACGGCCTATGCATATAAAGGTACAGGCTCCGCGGCGAACCCATATGTAATAAATGCATCAAGCAGTACAGGGATGAATCCACTGTTTGGGGCCATTAATGATTATGAGTTCCCAACGTTCCCTGGTTTATTGATAACGAACACTTCAGACCATGTCATAGTAAATAACATGACAATGCCTGTAACATATACTGGCTTTAATGCGTTGTTAATAAACTACTATAATTCAGTATATGGATTTGTACAACCACTCTCAAATCAGATGCAGTTACAGATTTACAACTCTTCTAATGTAAGTGTCACCAACTCATCCAATGTAAATGTCTGGTTCAGCGGTGAGTTTTATCCATACTTCTATGATGGTGCATTTGAGATTTGGAACTCAACGAATATCCAAATTTACAACAACAGTTTCGTGTCATGGGGCTCATCAATAACCGTTTACAACCCGTCAAATGTAAGTGCTAATATAACAATATTCAACAATGAGTTCATGGGTGTATCAGTAACAAACGCATTTACACCTGCCCAAACGCAAGGAATAATTGGTGCTTCCTTTGACTTTGGCTCACAACAATTTGGCATACAGCTATTCAGCAGCCACAACCATGTTTACAGGAATGCATTCGTTACGCAGAACCCGGTTCAGAGTTGCGACTTCAATATATATTGCGGAGATGTTCCAGTGGTTGCTTATAGCAATGATTCTTTCAATGCTACAAGCGCAATTGCAGCGTCAATGAATGGTTGGAACTTAACAGGACCGCTTGGGACTTTCACTTTAAGCTCTACAGATCTCGGAAACTATTGGTGGAATTACAATGGAACCGGTTCTTACAACGATTCTGGTGCAATCACAACTGGTAACGATTCTTCACCCATCGTGTTGCCAAGCGCAGGAAACGTAACTTTCAGTGCAGTATCTGGCGCTCTTGGGCAGTTTTCTGTTAGTATGAATGGATTGATCCAGAATGGAGCAGCAGGTAGTCCTGCAACATACATGGATATCCCTGCAGGAACTTACCAGTATTCGTATGAGTATGTAAATGCATTCAGTGAAACATCATGCACGCAAGGTGCCATAACTCTATCTCCAGGAACCACTAAGCCAGTGCAGGCAATATCAAGTTATGTCCACCTGTCTTTTGCAGAAACAGGTTTGCCAGCTGCGACAACATGGACAGTAAACGTTAATGGAGCGCCTCTAACTGGAAGCATAACAACTCTATCAACAGGAGTATTGCCTGGCTCATACACATACCAAGTAGGGGGAATCTCAGGTTACAATATTGCCAACGAAACAGGCACCATCAGTGTATCGTCAAGCCAAACAGTGAATATTGTCTTCACACCAACGCCAACTGTAACATTGTATAAACTGACTTTCACAGAAACAGGCTTGACATCTGGAACTTCCTGGACAGTAAACGTTAACGGAGCAACCTTAACTGGAAAGACAGCAAGCCTGTCAACTCAGGTAACACCTGGCAACTACACTTACCAAGTTGCGGGTGTCTCAGGTTACAATATTGCAAACGAAACAGGCACTATCACTGTCTCGTCAGCCACCACAGTAAATAATATTGTTTTCACACCAATACCGGCACATTATACATTGACTTTCACAGAAACAGGCTTGACATCTGGAACTTCCTGGACAGTAAACGTTAACGGAGCAACCTTAACTGGAAAGACAGCAAGCCTGTCAACTCAGGTAACACCCGGCTCATACACATACCAAGTAGGGGGAATCTCAGGCTACACTACTGCTGACGAAACAGGCACCATCAGTGTATCGTCAAGCCAAACAGTGAATATTGCATTTACTTCTACAACTTATACATTGAATTTCACT
>JAJZXT010000203.1 GCA_021806355.1 Thermoplasmata archaeon | reverse complement strand
ACCTGTTATGTATGTTGTCTGGCCATCAGGTGATTTCACCCCTATTAGCATCATGTGTTCTGCGAGCCATCCTCTGGACCTTGATTCAAAAGAGGCAATTCTCAAGGCGTGGCATTTTTTGCTTAACAGTGCATTTCCTCCATAATTGGTATTTATGCTGGCTATCATGCCATCTCCATTGTTTTCATGGGGAAAGTGCATAATAAATCGATCATCTGGGTTCAGGTTCCCTGTGGCGTGCAAGCCTATGACACATCTGCCGCTCTTTCCAATTTCGGCGATTGACGAATGTCCAGTCCTTGTTATTATGGCAAGATTAAGCACAACATACGGGCTGTCGGTTAGTTCAATTCCACCCTCACCATATGGCGATCCTATAGGTCCCAGCCAATAGGGAACAATGTAAAGTTTCTTGCCCTTCATGCATCCCCTGTACAATTTTAAAACCTTTTCAAGGGCTTTTCTTGAATCCATCCAGTTATTTGTTGGGCCAACTTCCTCAGGGCCACCCGTAGTGCATATGTACGTATCCTTCTCGCTTCTTGCAACATCGAGAGGGGAACTTCTGTGAAGGAAAGAATTTTCATAGTGATCAGAATTCAAGCGTATCAGGAGGTTTTCTGATATCAAAAGTTCCTCCAGTTTTTTCAGCTGGGAATCATCACCGAGAACAAACTCGAATGTCGAGGCGCCGGTAATCACCATAAAATCTGCTATATATGATGTAATTCGCTGCCCTAATTCTGCATTTATTCTAGCTATGGATTTAATAGACTTATCCATGGACACATCAGATACCATTTTCTCGAGTAAATCTTCGGAAATATTTGCATCTTTAAAACTAAGCATTCCTTCACACTTCTTAATTGAAAATTATTCATGATATATAGATATTCTGTGAATAATGTGCGAATTTGGGCATTATCACATTTTCCAATCTATCTTTATATCTAAAAGAAAAAATTATAGTGGTCGTGTATGCTAAATTTAAATAGTAGATCGGATATTGCCAACAAGACCATATGCCAAAAACAAAGGATATAAATTTAAAGGAAATCGCAGTTCTTTTAAAAATCAGCCACGGAGAAAAGAGCATTGCAGCCATATCACGGGAACTTTCTACAACAATACAGGGGATCAGGTACTATGTTCAGGATTTTATTAAAAGAGGACTGATAACAGAAAATCTGGAAATAACAAAAAACGGGGTCGAATTCATGCATAAGAATCTTGCATGGGTAAAGGACTTTCTGATGAGTGATATCGATGAATTGTATTCAGGATCGAAATGGGAAACAATATCTGATGGGAAAGTCTTCAGGGGCGATATCGTTTCTCTGATAATGAAGGATGGCTACCTTCACGCAATACCCGGCAAATCAGACGATGCAAATGCTATTGCGACAATGGATGCAGGCGTCGGGGAAACATTGATGGTTTCGAATCTGGAGGGAATAATCAGGATTAAGCCCGGAAGGGTCACTGTACTGTATATAACCGAGGATAGATTGAAAAATATTGATGAAATACGAGCTTCGATTAAGGATAAATTAAGTGCTACAGGAAAGATCACCATTGGGATCATAGGGGAGACTGCCAGGACAATATTTACAGGGTTAAGTGGATTTGAACCAATCGAGTATTCTGCAATGGAGGCTTCTTTTGAATCGGCCATAAGAGGCGTTAATGCTGTCGTAATACTATCAGAATTCCGAATGAACTATCTTTACGGCACAATAAGTAAGCTAAAACTGAAATATAAGGATATTAAAATTGAAATAGCATCTCTATAAAGAGCTTTAATGCTCAATTTGTAACGACTTGAAAACATTTCACATATTGATAAATATAATATTATTAATATACTGATAAAAATATTTAGCTACAGTACAATCCCATCCAATACTATTACATATGCTAAATATTATTACCATGACAACAGAAAATAAAATATTTAAATAATTAAAAATTATTAACCATTGAGGAATGGGAAAAATGGAGGACGATGAAAGTGGCCGTGGGCGTACACATACTGTCGGATATGTATGGCGTAAGCCCGAGCCTAATTGAGCGAAAAGAGCCGATCGGGAGAATAGTGGAAGAAGCTGTTAAGATTGGAGGACTTACAAAGATTTCCTCTGATTATTATCAGTTTGATCCTATTGGAGCAAGTGGCATTATCTTGCTTGCAGAGTCTCACCTGTCGTTTCACACTTGGCCCGAGCACGGATTGGTAACTCTGGATTTATACACATGCGGTGATCCATCAAAAGCTGAAATTGCATATGAATATCTACTTGAAAACCTAATGCCAACGGCCGTAAGAACCAGGCGGGTTGAAAGGGGTCAAATGATAGGAGAGAATCTCAGTTCCGTTCACACAAACCAGGCTCTTTTTGTTTGACACAACCAGATAAAAAATTTTTCTTTTTTCTCACGTTCCTTCTGGTAATTTCCATTATATTCATTTTTATCACTAATTTTAATATATATATTGCCATCTTGGGACTCGTTGTAACAGTGCTTGCATTTGCTGTAGGAGGAGATGCCTTCGTTGATGAGGCCATTGGATTCGGCACGAAACTTGGTCTTTCCAGGATGCAGACGGGCGCAACAATTCTTTCATTTCTCTCTATAGTTGATGAAATATTTGTTGTATTCAATTCTTCGCTGAGAGGTTATTCTTCAATATCCTTTGGAGCCATTCAGGGTTCCAACCTTGTTGCCATGGGGATCCTGTTAGTGTTCGTACTGGTTTCAGGGGTCGCTGTCAGGAGAAGATTCGCCATAGATACTATTATCATGATCATTGCCATGTCAGCCCTTCTTCTTTTTTCTTTTTATTATTTATCAATAACGCTTGTCCTTGCATTTATTTTGATTTTAATATTCGTTTTTTATCTCTTCCACCTCATCAGGGAGAATGAAACAGTTGACAGTCTGCAGAGCGATTATAATCCCCTGGTTTTTTTCACATCAGCGTTCCTCATATTTTTTGCATCTGAAAATGTTGTTACCTTTTCTCATTATTTCTATACACTCCTTGGAGGAAATCTTTTCTTCTGGGGGTTCATCATCGCTGGTATTGCAGGTTCTATACCAGAGGGTGTGATGTTTCTCATAACAATACGAAAAAAGGAGAATGATTCTGCAATTGGCCTCATTCTCTCTTCATCCATATACAAAGCAACGATTCTATTGGCACTGGCAACATTAATATCTCCCGTGAGTTTTAGCGGCTCCAGAATATCTGTGATAATTATTCTAGTATTTTCCGTTCTTCTGCTAATTCCCATCATTCTTGGACATCTTCTGCGGAAGAAACTGAAACAAAAATATAGCAGTTAAGCCTTGGTTCCCCAGAATTTATTCTCTTTCCTCTTGATTTTAATTATCTCCTCAAGAACTTTCATTGTTGCATCGTCCATGGGCTTTAACCGAAGCATTTTCACGGTATCCTCGGTTATATCTGTATAAATTGGTTCAGAAGGGAAAATCTGCCTGTTCAGCGTTACCCCATCGATGGCTATTGCAACCTCCGAAGGGGCTTCCGAAAATTTCTTTGATATTTCCCCCTCCCTGATGCTTTTTATTGTACCGGCATACCTGCCATCATCCCTTATGAGGTTATCTCCAACCTTTATTCTTCCCGCTTCAACTTTTACCCCAACTATCACCGGCTTGTTGGCACGAAATATATACTCCGGGATGATGGCAAATCTTGAAGGCACGGACATGCCCTTCTTCCTCTCTTCCTCAATTTCTTCTGTTGTATTCTTTATCCATTCCTCGCATTGCTGGACAATGGAATAAATTATGCCCCCGGTTATTATGCCAACGTCCTGGTTCAGAAGAACTTCCTTGGCCTCAGGGAGGATCTCAACGTTGAATCCAAGGATCAGCCTGTCAAGGGGTTCCTGTAGAGTAGCCACATCAATGATATCTCTCCTCGAAATCAAGCCGATCTGTGCATTTCTTATTTTTATGCCTTTCTGTGACAGCTCGTAGGCAATGGCTTCAAGTGAGCCCAGCGTATCTGCCCTCAGCGTGACACCGTGTTCAGAAAGGTCAATTGAAACAGCGGTTTCTTTCAGTATTTCGTCGAAGGCAGATTTTTCATCATCTTTAATTTCTATAAGTGGGGAACCTGGTATTACGTTGAGTTTGTCGGCAATCAATATCCTTACGCCTGCGGCTGAATTGACTTTCATCGCCTCCACCGCCTTCGAGGCGCTGGATTTCTGATTTGAAAATAGGGCTTTTATTTTTGTTTTCGCTGGCCCTTCCCTTGTGTTTAAGGCAACAATCGCACCTTTTTTTAATTCTCCTTGATATAAGATAGAATCAAGGATATTCCCAAGAGATTCCTCCTTTTTTACTTCCATAACTGTTGCCCTGGCACTTCCGGATTTTCTCGAGATAGAATCTTCAAGGAATTTCTGGGCAAGGCCGGAAATTATAAGGAGGATATCCTGTATTCCAATTCTGTTCTTGGCACTAACGGGAACTATTGCAACATTTTTTGAAAAATCAGAGATTCTGTCAAATCTCTCCGATGGATACCCAAAGGAATAGAGTGTATTGACAATCTTATAGATCTTTTCCTCAAGAAGAATTTTAAATTCTTCCCTCTGTGAATTTAAGAAAATCTTGAAAGAACTATCTTTCACTGTTATGGCATAATCAATGAGATCTACCTTGTTGGCAGCAATTATGAAAGGTGTTCTGAACTTTTTAAGAATATTTATCGATTCTTCCGTCTGGGGTTTAATGCCCTCGTTTATATCTATTACCAAAATGGCTATATCCGCCAGGGCTCCCCCTCTCGATCGCATATTGGCAAAGGCCACATGCCCGGGAGTATCTACAAAAAGCAATCCGGGTATGCTAAACAGGGACTTTGAGCCAGTTTGTTGTGCTATTTTTTTTATTCTGGCAATATCAATCTCTGTGGCTCCAATTCTCTGGGTTATTCCTCCCTCTTCCTTTTTTGCAAAAGAAGTTCCCCTTATAGAATCTAAAAGTGTTGTTTTGCCGTGATCAACATGACCAAGAACACAAACAATTGGCTGCCTTAACTCTTTGTTTTGGGCGCTCATTTCTCAAAATAGAACCTCATCGCCGTATTCAAATGATAATAGCTCACTGTTCTTGAAAAAAATTGGGAATTCATGGTTATAAGATTCCTGCGAATCTGAGGCATGAATTATATTTTTCTCAATGCTGATCGAAAAGTCTCCTCTTATGGTTCCAGGGGCGGCTTTGCTTCCATCGGTTGAACCGCATATATTCCTTACAACTGATAGGGCATTATTTCCTTCAAGAATCATTGCAATTATTGGGCTGGAAGTGATATAGTTAACAAGGTCTCGAAAAAAGGGCCTTTCCTTATGGACTGAATAGTGTTTTTCAGCCTCTTCCTTTGACAAGCTCAGCATCTTCAGTCCAACGAGTTTAAGCCCTTTTGCCTCAAACCTCCTGAGTACTTCCCCAACAAGCCTCCTTTTAACGCCATCCGGCTTGACTAGTACTAAAGTTCTCTCCTGCATATCACTCACTGCTTTCCAAGGGCTGTTGTTCAGGTGCTCCAGATGGCTCTTGTGGAGCCTCCTCTACAACGGTCTCTGCCGGAGGCTTTGCCGGCTCCTTTTTCATGGACTTAATAGTATGATATTCTTTAGTCCACTTTGTTCTCCTTGGCACTCTTTTGAGGTTAATCATATTGACCCTGCACTTTCTGCTGCAGAAATCAACGATATTGCCGCTTCTTCTCACGTAAATTGTTCCAGTTCCCGGCTCAATGTTTGAACCACAGAATCCACAGGTTTTAATAGCCAATTTAATCACCGGATTGATAGTTTCTTTGCTTCTCTTGCCGTTTCTCTGAGCATTAAAATGTCTCCAACTTTAACCGGACCAAGAACATTCCTTGCTATAATTCTACCTTGATCACGACCAGAAAGAACTCTAACTTTGACAGTAGTAGCTTCCCCGGTCATGCCGGTTCTACCCATTAATTCTACTACTTCAGCCTGCGTAGCTTCATCTGCCACTTAAGTCACCTTATTTCTTCAAAGAAACAAGTTCTGAAGTAATCTGCTTATAAAGTTCTTCATTTTTTCCAAAATCTGTTATGGAAATTGAAGCAGCTGCTGAAATTCCTACTCTTGTTCCAAGCTCGGTCTTGCTCTTAGCATAAGCATAAGCAACCTTGCGTTCTTCACATAGCATTGGAAGGTAATACACAACTTCTGGTGGGGTTACATCTTCAGCAATGATTACGATCTTGCTCTCTCCTCTTTCTATGGACTTAATAACTTCGTTAGTGCCTTTCTTTATCTTTCCGCTCCTGTAACTGTTCTCTACTAGATCGAGTATCTTTTTTTCTAGCGTCTCGGGAGTTTCAAACTTAACAAATGACTGTTTTTCCATTTCATCTTCCTCCTTCACTTAGGGTATCACCTGAGCCTAAGACGCTATATATAGTTTTTTTAAGTTGAAAAACTCAGGGAGATATTGAATTTCTAGGATTAAGGTGATTTATTCTCCAATCTTTTTATCGAATCAATGGAATTCGTTACAAAGGAATCAGGTATTCGTTCCATGGTGGTGATAGGCAATGGGAGTTTTCCTTTGATATTATGCTTCTTATAGAATAAATAATAATAGACGGAAGGAAACGGATAGGAAGTCAGTAATCTGAAAACAAAATTCAAATTCTTCTGAGATTCTCGTGCTTGTTTTATATTTCTATCAGAAAACGAATCAATAACATTTTTTGCAATCGATGAAATATTTGTTGAGCCGCAAACACCTCCTTCTGCCCCTACAACAAGGGATTGAAGAAGAAGATCATCCTGTCCCTGGTACACCGGGAGTTTCGAACCGAACTCAAACATGATGTTGTTAAAATATCTCAAATCTCCGGAACTTTCCTTTATGCCTTTAATTCTTCCGCTTGAATTTTCAATGATGGTTTTGACGGTCTCAGGTTCAATCGTTACACCAGTCAGCTGCGGAATATTGTAAACTATGAAATTTGCCTCAACATTCGCCATGACTTCAGAAAAGTGCCGAATGATCCATGGCTGTTCGGGCCTTATGTAATAGGTGGGCTGGAGTACCATATTTACAAATCCAAGGTCAGATGCATATTTTGCGAATTCAATAGATTCATCTGTGTTCTGGCTCCCTATTCCTACAAATATTTCCAAGTTTTCAGACTCTTCTGCTACTATTTTAAGGAATTTTCTTTTCTTCTCCATAGTTAGAAGGGAGAATAATCCGGTACTTCCCAAAGGAAAAATGGAGGTTACTCCCATTTCAGCAAGATCCGATATGAGAAGTTCATAAAATTCTCTGCTTGGTTCATTCGTATTATCAAGTGGGGTTATTAATGGGCAGATCAATTTGAGTTTATTCATCTTTTATCATGGTTTACTCCTTTATCTTAATTTTTATTAAATTTCTACTATTCGCTCTTTTCAGCTTAAAACTGCACAGCGGTGATACAAATTTGGATAGAAATACTCACAGTCTGGATGATAAAAGGTTATTAATTTTCTTTAGATTGCGGGAACGTGAATAGCAAGCTGGCACTATCGCTCATAACAGTTTTCATCTTAACGTTTTCAATTTCAATTCAAGGGTTATCTATATCAACTTTCAAAGATATCCAGAGTTCGGCAACTAACATCAAACAGTATATTCCTGCCGAAAATGGTATCTACCTTTCAAATTCCTATTATGTGTATTTTAATGAAACCGGTCTTCCAAGCGGTTCTGATTGGAAAGTCGTTTTAAACGGCGCACAAGATTCAAATTCTTTATCGACGAAGACCAATCAATTGGTATTTCTTGTGCCCAGCGGAAACTATAGTGTTACAGTATATTTTCCAAATGGAAATGTGATTAATTCGGAGAAAGGGACCGGATATTCATTATTGAACCAGCAGAATTCTATAGGCGGAGGGAAAAATATTTCAAAGGGTTATGTGAATGTGACGCAAAACACTTTTATAAACATGAACATAAGAACGGAAAACAGCGGTACTGGCATTATCATAGCTGCTTCTATAGTCGTATCACTTATCGCGATCCTATTCGTTCTATACTATTACACGAAATTCTCAGCCAAGAGCAAGAACCTCTCAAAATAGTTGGTCAATAGATCACTAATGTCGAAATTCTCTTGGAATTTACAAGTGGATAAAACGGGATCAACAAACAAAACGAGATTCCACTCAACTTATAAAACTGCAAGTTTTGAGATTAAAGAGGCCGGGTCCGGGAATTGAACCCGGGTCCGGGGATCCACAGTCCCCAAGGATAACCCCTACCCCAACCCGGCCATATCATAGGGTCATAGAACATTGATTAATTATTCTTGTGTTCTTAATGTTTCCACTATTTGACTTTTTTTGGGGCTAATTTGACAGAGAAAAATTAGGAATTTTTTGATCATCTGATGCACCTGACAAATAGGCAGTCGATGAATGCAACATCCCTGGAATGGTGAGGATATATTCTGCCAGTGGTGATTCTCTTTTTTTCCCAGGCAATTCTGCTAAAGTTACTTTGGCTATATTGCTTTAAAATGAAATCTTTTGATTTATAATTATGAAGAGCGTAAATTCGGTCAGAAATTTTGCTACCCACTTGAATAAACGGAAGATCAGCATGAGTTTTCACGGAACCAAATGGTGGATTCATTATACAAGTATCAAATTTGCCAGTGACATCACTTACATCTGAAACGATCGTCTTGACGTCAAGTTCGAGATTTCTTGCATTTTCTTCAAGTACATTCATCTGCTCGCTGTCAATGTCAACAGCTGTTACCTCTTTTGCACCTAACAATTTAGCCCCCAATGCAAAAATTCCATTGCCTGAACCTAGGTCTATTATGGATTTTCCTATAATACTATCATCAAGCAATGCTATGTTAAGAATATATGATGCAGTTTTGCCATCAGTTTGATATTGCTCAAGCGCATTTACAGGTTTTTCGTTAACAATAAGATTTTGAAGTATTATCTCGATGGATTTCTTTGATGTCACGGTTCAACAGCGTTATTTCCTATAACTAAATTTATGACATCCTTGGCCATTTTGGCAGAGGATTCTACATCTATTCCCCTTTGTATAAACAATTTTTCGATTTTCTTTATGGCTCTCTGTTTTTTCCAGGTTCCCCTCTCGTGTGCTGCAAGAACAATATACTGGGCAATCTCCTTATCGATGTTGATTCCAAATCGTTCTCTTATTTTTAATTGCCAAACAGGGACGAGTACAGGAGGTATGTCACATAAGCTATTTCTTCTCCTTTCTGCTATAATCTTATTATAATCGGAAGGTCTCTGTTTAGGAATAGCCATGCCAATCGATAGCACTATTGTTTTTAAATGTTACTATAAAACAATTTGAGTTAAATATATCTGAATATATGATTTCTTTGCTACAATTTGTTTCATCTAACTGCCCCCAAGGAGACCCCGTTCGTAAGAGCGGGGAAGAATTGGGGATGAAAACTACAAGTATATTGAATATATTTCGCCGTAGATGCAGAATACCTTGATGCTCAAAATACTTTCCAATACTGAGCAGAAGGATATACTTCTTGAAACAATGGAGGTATTCAATAAAGCATGTAATGACATTTCGAAAACTGCGTTTGAACACACTTTCCCGAACAAGTATGAACTGCACAGACTGGTTTATTATGACATCAAGAATGCGTACAAACTCCCGTCACAACTCGTTGTCAGGGCAATAAGCAAGGTTGCAGAATCTTACAAGGTTGACCGTACATGCATTCATGAGTTTGACAGGCATGGTTCCATTGTCTATGACCAGAGGATATTGAGCTTCAGGGGTCTGGATTCGGTATCAATGAATACCCTCCATGGAAGAATCAGGATACCGATAGTATTTGGAGAATACCAGAAACAGAGATTAAGCAGGGTTCATGGACAGGTTGATCTGATATACAGGAACTGCATATTTTACCTTGCCGTTGTTGTTGATGTACCAGAAGAACCAAAATACGAACCTGTGGATTATATAGGCGCCGATTTCGGTATGAAGAACATAGCAACAACCAGTGATAACAGGAATTACAGTGGAGATGCTCTCAAGAAAAAAAGAATACAATACCAAAAACATAAACAGAGATTACAGAAACGTGGAACAAGAAGTGCAAAGAGAAGATTGGAAAAGATAAGCGGAAAGGAGAAGAGATTTCAGAAAGCGGTAAACCATGACATATCGAAGGAGATCGTTGCAGAAGCCAAAGGCACTGGCAGGGGTATTGCCCTTGAAGATCTGACGAGTATCAACCAGAGAACTGTTGTCAGGCATAAGCAACGATATAT
>JAJZXT010000135.1 GCA_021806355.1 Thermoplasmata archaeon | reverse complement strand
GCACCTGAGTGACAGATACTGCATAAAGGGCGTGGATAATGAGGTTCTGGAACTACCACAGGAAGCTTTCATGGGCATTTCTGCCTTCCTTGCCCTTGCTGAGAAACCACATGAAAGGTTGAAGTGGGCGAAGAAGTTCTACGACGTGCTTTCCAACCTGTATATTACAATGGCAACTCCGACGCTTGCCAATGCAAGGAGAACCAACGGGCAGTTGAGTTCATGCTTCATCGATACACCGGAAGACTCACTTGAAGGCATCTTTGATGGACTAAGGACATTTTCAAAGGTTTCACAGAACGGAGGCGGCATGGGAGTATATATAGGAAAGCTGAGAAGCCTTGGCAGTTCCATAAGAGGGTATAAGGGTGCGGGAAGCGGTGTTGTGCCATGGGTGAGGTTGTATAACGACACTGCGGTATCAGTCAACCAGCTGGGTCAGAGAGCCGGAGCTGCAAGCATCTGGCTGGATATCTGGCATAAGGACATTCTTGATTTCCTTGACCTGAAGACAAATAGTGGCGATGACCGCAGGAAAGCGCATGATATTTTCCCAAGCATTTGTGTTCCGGATAAATTTTACAGGGAACTTGAGGTCGACGGGAACTGGTACCTGTTTGATCCCCACGAAATAGTTGAAAAGAAGGGTTACGCGCTTGAGGATTTCTACGGTGATGAATGGGAAAGAAGGTATGATGAACTGTGCTCCGACGAATCAATATCAAGGAAGATACTTCCTGCCCTGGATATAATGGCATCTATCCTGAAAAGCCTTTATGAAACCGGAGGACCATTCATTTTCAACAGGGATACCGTTAACAGGTTAAATCCGAACAAGCATGCCGGGATGATTTATTCCTCGAATCTATGCACCGAGATATGCCAGAATATGTCATCAACGAAACTTGAGGAAACCAGATTTGATGGTGATAAGATCATGGAGGTTTACTCTCCCGGTGATCTCGTCGTATGCAACCTATCCTCAATAAATTTAGGAAGGACAGATTCCATTGAAAAGATCAATGATGTTGTGCCCGTCCAGGTAAGGATGCTTGACAATGTCATTTCCATGAACAATCTTCCGCTGGAACAGGCGACAAGAACAAACATGCGTTACCGTGCCATTGGGGTTGGCATATCGGGATACCATCAATTTCTCGCAAACAGGGGAATTGATTGGGAATCAGAGGAGCATCTGCTGGCAATTGATGAGATTTTCGAGGAAATTAACCATGTTGCAATTAAAACTTCCATGGAACTTGCAGTGGAACGGGGAAAGTATCCCCTCTTTGACGGGAGCGACTGGGACAATGGCGAATATTTCAAGCTCAGGAACTACAATTCAGTTAGGTGGAAAGACCTCGCTGAAAAGGTTCATAAGAATGGCATCAGGAATGGATACATAATGGCAATTGCCCCAACAGGTTCAACATCTGTCATTGCTGGATCAACCGCAGGCATTGACCCGATATTCAAACCCGTATTTGTTGAGGAAAAGAAAGGATTCTTAATCAAGCAGGTAGCCCCGGACCTGAACCCGCATACGCTCCCCTTTTACAAAGGAGCGCACAAGATCGATCAGATGTGGAGCATCAGGGCAGCCGCAATCAGGCAGAGACACCTTGACCAATCCCAGTCCATGAATATCTATGCAACCGATGGCATGGATGAGCAGGCTTTCCTGAATCTTTACTACGAGGCATGGAGGCTTGGCGTCAAGACTGTCTATTATTTCAGGAATTTTACGGCAGACGAGGATTCTGACGATGATCCGTCATGTGAGGCTTGCCAGGCGTAGGTGGTAAAATGGAACATAAAAAGTTATTCAACCCGGATGGGACAAGAGAAAGGTCAAGGCAAAGACTTGTTGGAGGGCCATCAACCAACCTGCTGGAATTCGACAACTGCAAATATTCGTGGTCTGAGCCCCTCTATAAAAAGATGAGGAGCTTTTTCTGGATTCCGGATGAACTCCCCCTTGTGGACGACAAGAAGCAATACTCTTCGCTCACTCCTGAGGAACAGGAGGCGTACAAGAAAACATTGTCTTTCCTCATATTCCTGGACAGCATCCAGATCGACAATTTAGGGGCAATTGCATCATATATCACGGCGCCGGAGGTCACAGCCTGCCTGAAGGCACAGGCATTCTTCGAAACTATACACGCACAGAGTTATGATTATCTTCTTACGTCCGTGGTTGACCATCTCACCAGGGATGCTGTTTACGATATGTGGAGGGAAGACGAGCATCTCGCAAAGAGAAACAGGTTCATAACAGATCTCTACGAGGAATTTATCAACAATCCAACCCCGGAGAATTTTATCAGGTCGTGCATGGCCGATTTCCTTCTTGAAGGAATATATTTCTACAGTGGTTTCGCCTTTTTCTACACGCTTGGAAGGCAGGACAAGATGGGGGGAACCGTGAGCATGATAAGGTTGATCCAGCGTGATGAGAATACGCATCTTGCCCTGTTCACCCATATAATGAGGACACTCAGGGAAGAAAACCCGGAATGGTTTGATGAAAAAATGCTGGATGAACTTTCAGGCATGATAAGAACGGCGGTCGAGCATGAAATCAGCTGGGGAAAGTATGTTACGCAGAACCAGATACTCGGTCTCAGCGACCAGGCTATTGAGGCGTATATCAAGTACCTTGGAAATGTGAGAAGCCAGGCCATTGACCTTCCGGAACTCTACCCGGAAGCCAGGAACAACCCTCTTTCATGGATCGATTCCTACTCATCAATGAATTCAACCAAGACCGATTTCTTTGAAAGGCGAGTAACCAATTACACCAAGACAGGTACGGGAATGAATTTGGGAAAACTCAGGCCACCGCAAAAATAAAAGGCTCAGTCAGGAGGATTCAGGTATACCTCGATCAGGTTGACACCCTTTCCCTTCCTGGCCTCGGAAAAAGCCTTCGAAAATTTCTCTTTTTTATCAACAAGATAGTGATTCCCATTGAAACTTGAAGTGAGAAGTGAAAAATCAGGGTTCGTAAATGAAATATATTCAGGCTTGAAACCCATGTCCCGCTGCTTCTTCTCTATGAGGCTGTATCTCCTGTCATTAAAGACAATATACACAAAGTCAAGGCCAAGCCTGTGCGCAGTTTCCATTTCCTGAACATTCATCAGGAATCCGCCATCTCCTCCGATTCCAATAATTTCATTATGCGGCAATGTGAGCTTGGCTGCAATACAGGCTGGAAGTGATGCACCCATCGATGCGAATCCATTGTATATTATGGTAGTTCCAGGCTTCCTTGGATGAAACCACCTGGACACCCATACCTTGTGCAGGCCAACATCTGATATTACTATACTATCATCCTTGACGTTTTCGGTGAGCACTCTCATCACTTCCTTCGGGATAGCCTCGAATTCCACCTTTGAAGAAAGCATTTCTTCTAACCTTCTCTTCCTGATTTCATCATGGAGAACCGTATCCAGCCTTTGTTCAACGCTTTTACCCAGGATCTCCATGGTATTTCCTATGTCACCCGTCAGATCATATGCTGCCTGGAAGTGTCTGTCACTTTCCGATGGATAGGTATGGATATTTACTATCCTCCTTGATTGATCCGCATTCCACACGGCGGGGTCATATTCCACAAGGTCAAAGCCGATGGCGATTATGAGATCAGAGGAATGCAGTGGCCGCATTCCGATGGGGTAAGGCTTGCCGCCAACCGCAAAAAGATTCTTCGGATCGTTGAATGGCAGTATGCCTTTAGCCATGAAAGTTGTGACAAGAGGAATCCCGGTCTTGCTGACAAACTCAGCAACTGAGTCCCATGCCTCACTTCTTATGATCCCATTCCCTGCCAGGATAACAGGGTTTTTTGATTTGTTTATAATTTTCGCTGCCTTTTTGATCAGGGGAGAAGGCACAAAAGGTCTCTCCATTTGAGGCGGTTTCAGGAATCCCGCGGGTTCCGCGTCGGATGCTGCCACGTCCTCACTCAATTGTATATGTGTTGCACCGGGTTGATCCTGCATGCTGACGCTGAACGCTTTCCTGACAATTTCCGGGATAGTGTCTGCCACAATGACCGGCTGGTTGTATTTTGTTATTCCTGAAAATAATGCAATTGTGTTCACATTCTGGTGTGATTCCTTATGCAATCTCTCCCTTGATGCCTGGCCTGTTATTGCTACGAGGGGTACCTTGTCAAGATGAGCATTTGCCACACCTGTAATAAGGTTCGTTGCACCCGGGCCCAGCGTTGAAAGGCAGACACCGGGTTTTCCAGTTAATCTTCCATAGGCATCAGCCATGAATGCCGCCCCCTGTTCGTGCCTTGTCAGGATGAACCTGATCGTTGAACGTGATATTGAATCAAGCAGATCTATATTTTCTTCTCCCGGCAGGCCAAAAACATAATCCACTCCTTCATTCTCCAGAGCCTTCACAAAAAGGTCACTTGCTTTCATTATTTTCACTGCCCCTGGATCCAGACAGTTTTCTTGTTGGTGAATTCCAGCATTCCATGCCTTGATAGTTCCCTCCCGATACCGCTTCTCTTTATTCCACCGAATGGCAACCTGGGATCGGATGCCACTATCTTGTTCACATATACCATTCCAGCCTCTATTCCTCGTATGTACCCCTCAGCATCGGATGGTTCTCCCCAGATGGAAGCACCCAGCCCAAAATCAAGCCCATTTGCAATGGCCAGTGCCTCTTCCTTTGTGGAGAATTTCTTTAGGAGGGCAACTGGCCCAAATACTTCATCGCTGTAAGTGCTCCTGAGGTCAACGATTGTTGGAGGAATAAGGTTGCCTGCCACCTCACCGTATGAAGAAACTGAGCCTAATTTCCTCAACTCTTCAATCTGGTTCAATAATATGTCGCTTTGGGAATCTGAGGAAACCGGGCCAAGATACGTTTCAGGATCCATCTGGTCTCCCATGCTGACAGATCTAAAGGCTTCCTCAAGTTCAGAATGAAATTCCGAATATATTTTCTCATCAACAATGAAACGTTTGGATGCAATGCAACTCTGACCGTTATTCTGCAACCTACCCAGGGCTGCGTTCTTTGCTGCCTTCCTTATATCAGCGGATTCGAGAACAATGAATGGGTCGGAACCACCCAGTTCAAGGACAACTTTCTTTATGTGCTTGGCTGCCTCCATATAAATCTGCATTCCAACATCGGTTGATCCGGTAAAGGAAACTCCGTCTGAATGCCTGATCAGGTTAAGTGCGGAAGAACCTTTTACAAATATGGATCTGAAATTTGGGGTGGCGAAAATTTCCTCTATTTTCTTGCTTGAACCAGATACTATGGATGCATGCTTCAGGATCACGGTATTGCCAGACAGCATGGCTGGGATTGCTGCCCTTGCAACCTGCCATAATGGATAATTCCACGGCATTATGAGATATATCACGCCAAGAGGTTCAAAGCTGATATAACTCCTTGAAGCTTCAGTGGCAACATTTTCGTCAGACAGGAATTCATGGGCATGGGATGCGAAATATTCAATCATGTTTATCGTCTTCTCGATTTCGGCCCTGCTCTGGGTAATTGGCTTTCCCATTTCCTGGGACATTATTTGGGCAAGCTCTTCCTTTCCCCTGTTCATTTCAGGTATGAGCTGGTTCTTCATGTATTGGACGCGGTCATCCAGGCTCCTGGCCCATGATTTCTGGTTTGCCCTTGATAACTTGAATATTTCGAGTGCCTCGTTTTCATTTGTCACTTTAATTTTTTTTACGATTTCCCCATTATAGGGGTTACGAGTTTCCAATTCCATGATTAAATATTCTATCAGGTGATAAAGTATTTTCCTAGAATAACCATTCATTAGTCAAATAGGTGTGATGACAACCTCCCACTGCAATGGCCTCGGTAAATGTCTCAGTCAATAGCGAATCATCGTGTCAAATTATTAATATTTGATTTAACTATATATGAGGCATATAGAAAAAGATAAGGGGGAACAAATGTGAGTAGAAACAACATTTTAAATGATGGTCTTGTTTATGCATCTTATAAGGTTATAAAAGAGTTTGAAAATGTGAATTTAAAGCCACCAAGTGGTCTTTATTTTAATAAGACTCTCTCATTTCTTAACTCTGAACTTAGAAGAGAAGGGATCGATATAGCTGTTCCACATTGTTGGTATAGATGGGGTGATGAGGTTGTTCGTTACTATATGCCTGGTGAGTTGCAGTGGACACATAAAGAAGACGCATATACAATAGTTGAATGGAATGGAAATATGCCAGCGAACCCTGAAGACCACATTAAAATGCGCATCGACTCCATTGTCAAGGAATTGATGGAGGATTATGGGAAACCAGGAAGAATTCAAGATTTTGTGGATATCATATATGAGGGAGCTCCGTTTGAATTTCAAAGAAAATACAAGGGAGTTCGAGACCTTTTCTATTCCTTACAGAATTCTCGTGCAATGGACCAACGGGAAAAACAGAAGTTATTGTTACAGTCGCTTAAAGATGCCATGGAGTTTCTTCCATCTGATAAAATTTTCAAGGATGTAGTTGAGTTTGCACCAAAATATCTTAGATTAATGGAATACTGCTTGAATTATAGACAAATTGATCTGGTGAAGCTTAACGAAATCTCCGAAGAGTTTTGGTTTTGGTTCTGCTATTATCTCAGAACACATCCAAAGGCACATGAGAACATCGATTCGGATACTATTACGTATTGGAAAGGGGAATTGGATTATCAAAAATCAAATTTCACAGGCTACTTTCGGGATCACGCGTTGGGATTTTCTCGTTTAATACCAGAAATAGCTATTGATAATGAGATCGGATTCTATGTTAGGGAAGCTATTAGGGAGGATAATGAATTCGAGGCAGTCTTTTCTGAATTTGTCAGTGCTGTAAAAGGGTTGGATGAATTTCTGGCTGAAAACAAGAAAAGATATAAGTTTGGAGAAGCTAATTAGGATGAAAAACACAGGATTCTCGTAGCGTGGTTCAATTTGACGTCGGAACCAATAGTTATTGACAGCTGTGTCTTTTCAAAAAGTACTGATTTCATTTATTGGCTAAAAAACTATCACAGTAAAAAAATTATCTCATCAATTACGTATGCCGAGTTGCAGATGTATTTTATTGGACATAAGCATAAGGAACCATCATTTTTTGATAATTTACTTAGGAAAAGCAAGATAGAAATAGAGTGGTTTCGGGCTGAAGAAGGACTGCGTACGGCTCTAACGGGAATAAAGTTAGGTTCGTTTGCTGAAAACTTCCGTGATTTAATGATAGGATCCCATGCTTCAATCGCCCCTTGGATAGTTGTGACGAATAACATCAAAGATTTGGATTTTCTTGGAGATAGAGTGAGACTTCCTGATGAATTCAAAAGAGATAATGACTAATAAATATATCATAAGCATGTGTACCAGAAGCTTCTGCATATTTTCAAAAACTTCATTGTTCAAAGCATAGCCATTCACTTCTTTCTCTTATAGTATAAGGCAACGGAAACGATTCCAGCAATCAGGATTATTGGAAGGATATAGCCTAATAATTTATCTTCTGCAGTAAATGACGAATTAACCTTTACAAATGATACATTCACGGTAATATTATCTCCTAATATTGAAATAGATCCGCTGCTGTTTGAAATTGCACTATATCCATTATTGCTACTGGCAGAAAAATTGTAAGTACCATTTGGAAGCTGGAAAGTAATATTGTTTGGATAGATTCCATTTCTGCTGGACACATTATATATATTTACCGACCATGTTATCCCCGGATTCAGGTTAGAGGCATGGAAGGTCACATTAAATAGTGTTTCATTAAAAAATATCTCAACGTCACTTGCGGCACCACTGATCGTTATATTTCCAAAACCGTTACCTATTCTAATAAGTGGATCATTTGTTCCCACAATGTAACTATATGTTCCATTCTGTGTAACGATGCCAATAGAAGAACCATTGGAACTGTAATTTAACTTCTATACATTTACTCACCATGAGAAATTTTTGGGCAATAAGCTTTTTCCGAAATTTCCTGTAAAAGACACACTGTAAAAGGTGGCTTTATAACTCTGCCCCTTTCCTAATGAAATGCTGCCATTATAAACAATGCCGGACGAATTTCTGATGATCAGTGAATATTTATTCTGGCTATATGGAAGAGTAAGGTTCAACTCCCCATTTACAAAGGTTATGTTCATGTTGTCTATTGATGCCGTGCCATCGCTAAAGGGAAATTTAAGCTTAAGGAATGAAAGATTTGCCGAATTATATATCTGGTGGAGCGTCCCGCTGCCATTTGTCATTGTAGATCCAATGGTTCCATTGTTTACACTCGAGAATCCAGATCCATGAATATTGCAGATCCCTTCCGCAGTGTTGCTTCCAAAATTGTAGGCATTTGGTATAAATTGATAATTATGTCCATTCCAGTATTGCAATTCCAGATTCACATCAGAAAGTGTGGCGCTTGTCTGGGACCCATTCCCCGGCCCACCCATTATTAACTCGGCATCGTAGAAGGTATACGTTGTTGGTTCGTAATTATGGCCATTTACCTCAAAAACTGGTTTTCCATCCAAGCTATGTGCAAATGTGAAATTGGGGGTGTCATAGATTATCCAATGACTGCCTACATTATACATGAATGTAACGTCTGGGAATCCATTTGGGAGAACAGTGGCATTCATCTCCATATTAAAACTGGTAGGGGTAATGATAGTGTAGAGATGTTTGGTTTGATAGTAATAAAAACCTGTAGTGGAAACCTTTCCGTTTCCTGAGATCGATGAACTGCTCATTTTTGCATTCTTTGAAGACATATTCCAGACATTGTCTAAGAAGCAAATTTTGTCTGAGGAGGTATTGAGAACTGCCACGTCCTGAACCCAATACACATACAGCGTGCCTGCGTTCTTAAACATGAGATTCAGGTTCAACTGGAAAGTCATATAGTGCGCAAGCCCCTTTGAAACAAGGCTTTGATTGAATGTCTGCAATTGATTTATCGAAACGGTTCCATCGAACGAGGTTGTATTGTATGAATAAGGAACCCCATTCGGGCCTATACCAAAATCTGCAATTCCCATCGGGGCTGGTTCCTTGGTGTAAATCTCATTGGGATTCACGGAAGAATAATTATTGGCAGTCACCTGATTATTTTTAACCGGGCTTGTTAATGCAATGTTCATTGCGGGCATGCTTGAAAAGGATGATCCTGGACTATCGTGTGTGGAAGGAGCGATTTGCAAAATGGAAACACTGACCATCATCACAACACTGGCCAGGATAACTAACGACATCTTGAATTTGGAGAATTTTTCAGGATCTCTAACATTATGATTCATTTCTGATTACCATGAGTGGCTGATCGTTAAATAAAATTATTGTCACAGAATTTGGACATGGGCACGAGAAAAGTAATTTTATTTTTCTGTGATCCACGATTCTTTCTCTGCGTTGAAACATAATTTCACATGCAATTCATGGAGCTAAATTTTATATGCTCAAATTAGTACTCTTTTCAGTATGACACAGCAAGCATATGACGCGATATTAAAAGCAGTTGAAAACAAGAACGAGATCTTGATGAAAAAGAAGATAATTGCCCTTGGAAAGCACTATAATGTTATGGACAAGGATAAGAATACCTTATGCTCAGTTCATTTGAGTTTGTGGCAGAATATGGGCGGCGAGGGCATGAGCAGGTATGTGGGGAAATGGGCAGGAAGATCCATGAAATATACCTATCTAATAAAGGATGCACAGGAAAATATTGGCCTTGAAGTTAGGAAATACAATGGATCATGGAAAACGGCCTTTGAGGTTGTTGAGCCTGACAGCAATGTCATTATGGGCAAAATCTGGTTAAAGAGGAGTTTCCTCATCGGCGGAATAAAAGCCAGGTGGATTAATAAGGAAAACGACAACCCCCTTATCACCGTAAAGGGAAACGTGATGAGAAGAAAATACAGAATGCTTTCACCAGATGGCAAAGAAATCGCAAAGGTTCGGCACAAAATTGTTGCGGTCAGGGATGTCTGGAAACTAGAAATAAAAGATACAAATAAGGATCTCGAAGCGATAATATTTGCGGCGGTTCTGGACTTTGAAAAGGAAATGTGAAGGCGTCTTTTTCATAACACTATATCATCCCCTTTTTTTTCAATTTTCCAAATTAAAATTTATTTTGCCAGCGAAACGTGTCTATTAAGTTATTCTAACAATGCATAATTGAGAAAATCCATTCAATGAATTTCCATTGGATATATCTTTTCAAAGAACTCAGCTAAAGTCGGGAACATCCTGCTGTTTGCTTATAAGGGGAGGTTTTCAGTGATATGCGGGTGCCGGGATTTGGACCCGAGGCACGAGCTTGGCAAGCTCGCGTGTTACCAGGCTA
>JAJZXT010000144.1 GCA_021806355.1 Thermoplasmata archaeon | reverse complement strand
TCCTCCCACCTCTAAAGAAGGTGGGCTTCCTGCTTCACAGACCATACTCGATCCCAATTCCACCCCAGGAGTTGCCCCCTGCCTCTGGGTAGGTTGGTTACGGAGGTATCGATTTCCACAGGCGTAACTTCCACACAGTCCGTGTGTAGGCCGCCTTGGTTATTGGCAGCAAACATATATTTCATGCATCTATTTGAGCGTTTAGTTCGCTTTCATCCCACACCTGAAGGAGTGGGTATTCCCGCTCATGATGATAAATAAAAATGTGTTTATAAGAATTTTACTTCATCCTCATCAGCATTTTCAAGAAGTTAAAGCGTTATGCAGAGCTTGATTTTTGTAAGTACGCTGGGAGGGAGATTCGAACTCCCGAGCTACGAGAGCACAGGCTTTCCAGACCTGCGCCTTACCAGGCTAGGCTATCCCAGCTTAACTTGGGCAGATTGGGAGTTGCTATTTATTTTTTAACATTCTTCAGGATGCCTATCTAATGTCTTTCTTGAATAATTCAAATTCTTCATGCAAAACTGCAAATACTTGATTTATCATTAGCTGAAGCTTTCAAATGTTCTGGAAACTGGGGAGAAGCCTCAAGATAATTTCGCTTGGCAGGTTCATTAATGGATTTTGCCGGTTTCCGTTATACACTATTTTGACACTATACTATTTTGAAATATTCCATCTTGGGTATCTGGATATCGGGTTGATATTCACGATTTCGGGAGGCTTTTCAATTTTGGCCAGCCTCTACGGAGGTTATATTTCTGACAAGATAGGGAGAAAGACCATTATAATAGCATCCTGCCTCATTGTCATCGTTTCCTCGGCACTTATGTTCATCATTTCGTCGGCTATTTCACTGGAGATCCCATTTATCGCTTTCTCGATGCTAATTAACCTGGGTTCATCCCTGCAGAGACCTGCGCTCAGCAGTGCAATAACAGATCTTAGTGACGAAGAGCAAAGGGTCGCAGCTTTCAGCATAAACAGAATTACGAGCAATGCAGGAATAGGAATAGGATTAGTTCTAGCAGGAGTTGCGTGGACATTGTCTCCTTCCCTTTTCTTTCTAATAACTGCGTCAGGAACTACCATTGAACTCTTACTGTATCTTATTTTTGTTCCTGAAACGTATAAAAGGAAAGAAAATGAAATGGTTGCGAAGCACAGGTTCATCTCCAATGATAAACCACTCTTGACAATATCTTTGTTCCTTTCCTTTGCGCTTTTATTCTCCCAGCAATGGTTAACATCAGTTTTTCCTTTATATATGACCAGGTATGATTCACTTACGGTAGAGGAAATAACAGTTCTTTACAGCATAAACACTGTTATTGTTGTTGTCCTGCAGGGTTCTGCCAGCAAGATTATATCAGCAATAGGTGAGTTGAAAGCCTTCTCTCTGGGTTCATTATTATTCGGAGTAGGGTATTTCTTGTTTGGGTTTCTCACCCTCTACATTGAACTGATAGCGGTAGTAATCCTGATTTCATTTGGTGAAAATCTGACTATAATAATTCCCCAGATAATAGTATCAAAAATATCTCCTCCGCATAGAAGAGGGGAGTTTTTTGGAACCAACTCAGCAATAAGCGGAATGTTTTTTGCACTCTCCCCACTTGTGGGAACCAGTCTATTGACAATATTCATTTTTGATCCAAGGTTGACATGGATCTTCCTCTCTGTTGTTTCTGTTGCCATTCTCGCAGGAATTCCCCTTATTTCCAGACAAATAACCAGAAAAGAATCGTCCGCCTGAAATCTCTCTTTTTAACACTTTACCATTGACCTTCATAACCAATCTCCAAAGTTTTTTTGAATGAATCTTCATAAGTGGCATTGAAGCATGAAAATTGATTGTGCCCACTCCTTATATTTCGGGTTCTGCTTGGTTAAATTGGCCAGCAGGGAGGAGGTTCACAGAATAAGCAGGAGTTTTTCAAGATTTTCAATTCAAACTTTGAACATGGTATCAGCGCGATTCCATTAGCCTATTGATATTTCTAAAGACGCGTCTTCGATATTCAAATTTAGCAGTAAAATGTGTAGTTTCCCACCGAGTTTAGCGATGGTCTCCAGCTCTTTCTTTGGATGATATTTAGTAGAATACCTATTTTTACCAATTGGTAAATTATGTAATTGTATCTAAAATGGATATCGATCGAAAATATCAATGATTTCCCATGTCAAGCTTGAAGCAACCATTTCCACAGCGGTTTTGCTCTGATAGAGGTTCCCTCATAACTGAAAATATCTTCATAATTCCACGTTATCAGAGTAAGCTTAGTGCAATGGAGCAATGCCGACGCACTAATGAGTGATTTTATTTCCCTTTTCTCCAGGTCATCCTTGTTTTCTGAGTATGTCACATTGATAATCTCTATTACATCTATTCCTGATTTTAAAACGAAGTCAACTTCATGATCGCTGTAGTCCTTGAAGTAGTATATTTCCATGTTTCCCTTAAAATAGCTTCTCCTCCTCAAGAGATCTATGTAGACGATGTTTTCCATCATATTCCCAAGGTTTTCGGTTGATCTTGATGATACATGATTGATCATGCCGGTATCGATGCAGTATATTTTCTTTGCGCTTTTCTCTATCTCCTTTGGCTTGAATGAAAATTTCTTCAGTTGAAGAATCAGGTAGGACTCCTCCAGATACGATAAATAGTTTTTTGCTGTGTGGTCGCTTTTCAATCCAAAATCATTCTTTATTTTATTATAACTTACGTATTTCCCGGCATTTCCGATCATGGTCATGGCTATCTCCCTGAAAGTGCTCTTATACGATATGTTGAACCTGGAAATTATGTCCTTTTCCACAAGGTCGTCATATAAGCTCTTAAGGTAGGGCCCCGGTCTCTCACCGTTTACTACTTCCGGGAATCCACCATTGTTTATGTAATTGTCCAGCTCGTGCTTAATCAAATTCTCATCCCTTGTTGTTTCCGGGTTTCGGTTAATCTTCTTTGAAATTAAGTATTCCCTGAAACTGAAGGGAAAAATTTCAAGCGAAATATGCCTTCCTGTGAGATGAGTGGAAAGCTCCTTACTCAACAACCTGGAGCTTGAACCCGTAAGAAATACATTATAACCATTCCTGTGCAGCTTGTTCACAAATAATTCCCATCCGTCCACATTCTGGATTTCATCAAGAAAAATTATCTTGAACTCACCGTTCAGCTCAACCAATGATGAAAGTATATCATCTGGATCGACGTTCACAAGAATTCTCTCATCAAAATTCACATATTCCACATTTTTTCCTGAAAGCATTGAAGCCGTAAACGTTGATTTTCCAGCCCGCCTCACTCCAACAATGGTCTTGATTAAGGTGCTCTTTTCATAGATTTCATAGTTTTTGCTGAACTCACGCTCGATATAGTTATCCTTGTGGATAATACGCTGGAATTCTCCCTGTTGGTCCCGAAGTATATTCTTCACATTCATTATATTCATAACACGAAGTTTAGTATTAATCTTCGCATTGTCAGTGCGAATAATGCAAATATTGGTTATAACTAATCACTAAAAAACAGATTTAAGAGCATCTTAAGCATTATGTATGCATGGCAAAAGATGTTATTTGCAACATGAAAGTGAAAGAGGATTCACAATTTAAAAGCGAATTCCAGGGGAAGAAATTTTACTTTTGCAGTGAGCACTGTAAGACAGAATTTGACAAAAACCCCCTGAAGCACAGCAGATAAGTTGGTGGAAATGCCTACCGATCCTGTCTGCGGAATGTTTGTTCCCGACAACGCAGACCTTTTCTCTGTCCAGGATGGAGAAAAATTTCTATTCTGCTCAAAGGCATGCCAGTACCAGTTCTCATCACCCGAAAAGGCGTCTGAATCCCTGAAGAAGCGACTTATAGTTGGCTGGGTGCTCTCTGTTCCCATCCTATCAATCACGTATCTTGCGCCATCCTCACTGTTCTTCAGGAATTATCTACTGCTGCTTCTGGCCCTGCCGGTTCAATTTTATTCAGGTTATGGCTTTTATGAAGGCGCTTACCATTCCATCATTGGAAAGGCTGCAAACATGGATCTTCTCGTATCCATGGGAACACTGACAGCATTCCTTTTTTCCGCATTTATAACAATCATTCCCGGGGCTATACCTTCCGCCAGTGTATATTTTGATGCTTCTGCATTCATAATAACACTTATCCTGACCGGCAATTTTATAGAAAATATGACAAAAGCAAGGGCTAACAAGGCAGCAAGGAAATTGATTGAAATTATACCAAATATAAGCCACTGCATCATGGATAATGGGGACATAATTGACAAGCCCACAGACCAGTTGGCGCCTGGAGATAAGATCCTGGCAAAGCCCGGCGACATAATCCCTGCAGATGGAATAGTATATAACGGAAAAAGTGAGGTTGATGAATCCATGCTCACCGGCGAACAGGATCCGGTGCTCAAAACAGCTCCAGATGAGGTCACTTCCGGTACGAAGAACCTCAATGGAACGCTGATGATCAGCGTGGTGAGAACCGGAAAAAACAGTACTGTCAGCCAGATTTATGACATGATCCAGAGGGCTGCATCGGGAAGGGCAAAGGTTCAGCGGATAGCAGATGCCTTTTCATCTATCTTTGTTCCAGTAGTCATTGTAGCTGCTTTTTCTGCGTCCCTGTTCTGGTACTTTTACCTTTCCAGCATAGGTTACACGCTTCCACTGGAGATTGCGATTCTTGTGTTTGTCTCTGTGGTGGTTATTGCATGCCCATGTGCAATAGGTTTGGCCGGTCCAATTACGCTTCTCATCTCTTCAAACATAGCCTCAGAAAATGGGATTGTCATCAAGAATTCAAGCGCCATGGACAGGCTTTCCAAATCCAACAGGGCAGTGTTTGACAAGACCGGGACACTAACCGAAGCTGATCCCACCGTAACAGAATTCTCAATCCTTGGAGAATTTGAGGAAGAACTGGTTCTCGGACTTGCTGCATCATTAGAATCAAACTCAAACCACCCCGTTGCAAAGGCCATCGTTGCAATGGCAAAGGGAAGAAATATCAAGATGCGCCCGGCAGTGAACGTGGAGGAGATGCCCGGAGTTGGAATTAAGGGAACTGTCGATGGAATGCTTGTTCAGGTTAACAGGGTTAAAGCCATGGAAGGCTCAACAGTGGAAATAAGCATCAATGGAAATAGGGCCGGAAATATATCGCTTTCATATAAGATCAGGAAAGAGGCTGCAGGAGCAATAAAACAATTGAAATCAATGGGAATGAAGATATCCATGGTGACCGGTGATTCCTCCTCTGAGGCAATGAGGATTGGAAAGCAGCTGGACATTGATGATATTCATGCGGAGATTCTGCCCTCAGGGAAATCCGAAATAATAAAGCAATACCAGATGGAAGGAGATTATGTCATATTCACGGGAGATGGGATAAACGACTCGGTGGCACTGGAGACGGCGGATGTAGGCATTGCGATGGCTTCCGGAACCGATATAGCCAGGGAAAGTGGTGACCTTATATTGCTCAATAATGATCTGGAGAATATCGTTTATGCAAAAATCATCGGGGATAAAACAATAAGGAAGGTTAAGCAGAACATCGGATGGGCATTTGGATATAACACGGCGCTGATCCCTATTGCTGCCGGAATCCTTGTACCTTTCCTTGGATTGTCCATATATTCATTCCTCCCAATGTTTTCGGCGCTTGCAATGGGAATGAGTTCTTCCTCGGTAGTGATGAATTCCCTTCTTCTCAGGGGAAACATCCACGGAAGAATCAGAGGAATAATGAAAGGATAGTGCTGCCAGAAATTGGCAGGATGAAGAAATGGTTTGTGTTGAATATGAATGAAAAGGTAAAGCGCCTTGAATTTTACGTTGTTTCTTTGTTCCTGTCATTTCTGATTACCGTTATCGCAACGACAATATTTGCAACGGTTATGTTTATAGGGGAATATGTAAACTGGTTCTACCTCTACCTGTTCATTGGGATTGTGGCGGTAAATGTCGGAATCTCATTGCTATCTGCCATCAGCATCATCAGGATATCCTCGCCATTGCTAGAGGAACGAAAAAAGATCGTCTTTGTTGATTACAAAGCAGGTGATGAACATGTGCATGTGATCCCTGAAACACGTTTCACGCCCGCAAATTTCCCGGAAAATGAACTGGAAATAATCAGGCTTTTGAGGGCCCACGAAAATAAGATGCTTCAAAGCGCGATTGCATCTTCGTTGAAGATCTCAAAGGCATCTGTTTCCAGGGCACTGGATTCACTTGAGAGAAAAGGTGTGATTGTTAAGATGAGGAAAGGCGTGACAAATGAGATAATTCTTTCTTCGTGAAACATGTTTCAGGCAGGCATTAAGAACTTTTCCAGCATATATTATAAACATGGAAAAGAAGATTGAAAACATGATGTGGATTCTCATTGGCCTTGTAGTGCTGGTTGCTGCCATCGCCATAATCATGGCTGCAATTGGTGGGTTCCCTTCTAATGGCACATATGGGACATTCGGAATGATGGGCGGATACTATGGAATGGTCGTGATAATGCCAATAATAGGAGCGATATCTGTAATATTTGTGCTGGTATTTATTTACTTTTTCCTCGATATGCTTCGAGGAACAGACACAAATCACCATAATTACGAATCCGGCAGTGCGGAGAACATAGCAAAGGAGAGATTTGCAAGAGGAGAAATAACAGCGGAAGAATATTCTAAAATCATTTCAACAATAAGGAAATGATTTTCAGACATTTTCAATTCCTGCCTGCATCCTCCAATTTAGATGTGAGGTTTATAGCACACGCATCTAAATTGTCAGAAGGTCTGCTGCTAACATTTGATCAGGAGGACTATTTCAGGATCGGAAACAAAACAATCCATGTCAAACCTGTATGGAAATGGTCAATGGAAGTTTCAACAACCTAGGATAAGTGTAAGAACTTGAGTTTCGCAAAAATTACTTTGGAGCCTATGGCAGCAAAAGGTCGTTAGGTCACTTCACCAAGATTATTGCTCTACTGTGCGATATCCTGGGAGTTTCCTGTACACCAGAAATGGTTGTACAAATCGATTAGTTGGAAACTACGTGTTTAGTGGGGCCGACGAATTACAGTATATAAAAGAGGTTTAGCAGTCTTTTGCTGCCATAGTTTGGAGCAATAAGATTTTATTGCATTTTGCATAACATTCCATATTGGTTGAAAGAGGATTCTGTGTTGTCAGGAGTGGAAGCGGCGGGAACTGCTCTATAGTATGGGATAAAAGCGACATAATAGTGATCGATTTCGGAATTTCCGCTATTAAGTTATCAAAGAAAATAAACGAACTTGAAATTGGTGACCGGCAGCTATCCGTTTTTGTCACGCATGAGCATACTGACCACAGTTCAGGGCTCAGTGCCGCATCAAGCAAGCTGAAGGCAGATATCTACCTGAGAGAAAGAACTGCTCTTGCACTGAACACGGATAAATATTACAGAATGAATGGAGAGCTGGCAATTGGAAACTTTCTTATTGAATCCCACAAGATACCACATGATGCCGTGGATCCAGTTGGTTATGTTATAAGAACCAGGGAGAAGAAAATCTCAGTTTTTTCTGATATGGGACAGTTTCCTGATCATCTCATTGAACCACTTTCGGATTCAGACATACTTGCGCTCGAATCGAATCATGACGTTGATATGCTGGTTAATGGAAAATACCATGAAAAACTGAAGAAAAGGATCCTTGGTCCATTCGGCCACCTTTCCAATGAACAGACAGGAGAGGCGCTGGCAAAGATAGTATCAGCAGAAACAAAGGTAGTCCTTCTGCACATCAGCAGGGAAAACAATAAACCGGATCTAGCCCTTTCCCACGTGAAGGGTTATCTCGATAATAGAGACATAAGATATAATTCCATAGAGTGTGCCTTGCAGGAAACCGGATCTTCCGTATATGAGCTGGGATGATTCTTGACCGTAAAAATCATTTTAATAAATAAAGAGAGTCGTAGCCGGATGGATAGTGTAGTATGGGCAAATGGATTGGATGTGTGATGTAAAGTGATGTTTTATGGCCTGTTGATTGTCGCAGCAATTTCTATTGTCAGTTTTGCTATAGGATCTTATTCCGATGTGAAAAAAAGAACCGTGAAAACATACCTCTTCATCCCGCTTGTTGTTTCCGGACTGGTTTTCGATTATATTTCATCGGTGCCTTCAGAAATCCTTATAATCGCTGCTTTGGCGTTTATTTTTACATTCATTCGAACCGAAATTTATCTGTATGCAATCCTGGGCATTGCGATCATGATGGTATCTTTTGTTTCCGTAGTATACATCGGAATCTTTTACGGCTTCACCCTGATATTCATATCCTTTATTTTCCTTCTCGGATATACCGAAAAACTCTTTGGGATAGGGGATATCAAGGGGATTATAGCTGCCCTGGTGTCCATGGCCGCGTTGCCCATTTCAACGGCACAGCGATTCTCCACCATGTCATCCATATTTCCCCTGACATTCCTCATTATCCTGAACCTGGGGTTCATATCCATCCTCGTTTTTCCCTATGTCGGAATGATCAATAGGAAAGAGTTTGGAAGAATGTATTTTGTATATTCACCATACAAAGAAGGTTTGAATCCTGTCAAATACTCAATAAAAACCTTTGGCGAAAAAAAATATTCTGCATACAGGATTCCATTTATGGTTCCCATATTCCTGACTGTTGTCATAACCTACATTTCATATTTCTTCGGAGGATTATTCTAGGAAGGTGCAAACATGAAGATTTTCTATAATCCTAGTTTCATTGTCACCACAAAATCAAGGGAGGCCATTAAAGGCAGGGAACAGGGAAAGATTGACCTCTCCTATGGAAAATCGATCCTGGAAGAGAATGAGTTGATAAAGGATATTGTGCCAAACCATATTGCAGAAAAACTGATGGCTGACAGTAATGCTGGAGTCGAAGACTGCTCAGGTTTTGGAATGTTTCCGGGTTTTACTGATCCCCACACTCACATCATGTATTCCGGAAACAGGACGGAAGAATTTTACCAGAGGATAAGGGGTGAATCTTATCTTGATATCCTGAAGAAAGGCAACGGAATCCTGAAAACGGTTAGGGATACGAGAGGCAAAACCTCCCAGCAAATCCTTGAAGATTCAATGGGAAGAATAAGGGAAGAGATAAGGCATGGAGTGACTTCCATCGAAATTAAGTCGGGATATGGATTGGACACGGATACCGAGTTATCAATGATAGAAGCAATGTCAATGCTGAAAGCGAAGGATGCTGTAGATGTGGTATCCACGTTTCTGGGTATGCATTCGATCCCGGCGGGAAGTGATGAGAAAACCTATACTGACTTTGTTCTGCAATCCATGCTCCCCAAAATCCGGGACAAGGTCGATTTTGTTGACTGCTTCTGTGACCAGGGGGCGTTTTCAGCGGAAAGCACAGACAAGTTATTTGAGGCATGCGAAAAGACTGGATTGAAACTCAGGGTCCACGCCGATGAAATTTCCAATATAGGTTGCCTGGACCTTGCACAAAAACACAGAATAGTATCCGCAGACCATCTCCTGAAAACTGATGAAGATGGAATTGCAAATTTGAGGGATAATGGTGTTATTGCTACCATACTCCCCATAACGGCCTTTTCACTCAATGAAAAATATGCAGATGCAAGGAAGTTTATTGATGGGAATGTGCCGGTGGCAATCGGAACCGACTGTTCACCCTTATCACCGATTCCAAACATGCTGTTTGCCATGCACCTTGCAGTTAGAAGCTGTGGAATGACGTGTGAGGAGGCCTTGAATGCCGCAACAATAAATTCATCCGCAGCCGTGGGAATGCTAAATGAAACCGGTACCATTGAAATTGGAAAGCGTGCAAACTTTTCTCTTTTCGATGTCGCTGAACCCTGCGAACTGCCATATAGATGGAGCGATGAAATTTTGAATTCGGTCTACAGAAATGGGGTGAAGATATATGGTGCTGGACAGATGTGATGGAACGGCATCCAGCAATGCAATACATTTTGAAACTCACTATTTCCAGTTAGAGATAAGATGTGGAGAATTGAAAACAACATTTTGCGATCATTCTTAAACGGAAAACGATTACCGGACTGATATCATTGATCTATGTTGATCCATCAGAAACCATTAGAAAATTAAGGGAAATGAAGGCAAAGAGGATACTCCTTCAGTTGCCGGACGGTTTGAAACCTAGAGTTTTTGAATATTTTTCAGCCCTTTCAAGGGAGTTTAATGTTATTGTGAGTTCTGAGGGATTCTATGGCGCATGCGATATCGGAACGATGGATGTCTATGGCAAAGTAGACTGCATAGTGCAGTTGGGGCATTCAAGGATACCAAATATAGACTATCCGGTTCCGGTAATATTTGAAGAATATCTTGAAAAGCCGCAGGAGGATTTCACCGGAATTGATTTCTCCATATTATCAGACTCAGGGTGCCGAAAGATCGGCATTCTTTATTCAATACAGTACAAGGATACGG
>JAJZXT010000029.1 GCA_021806355.1 Thermoplasmata archaeon | reverse complement strand
GTTTTCTCCAAAGAACTTCCAGCTGTCATAGACGCTTGTGTTCAGTATGTTTCCTTGATCTACAAAACCCCGGATTACCTCCCGTATATAATCGCCTGAAAACACAAGATTTATTCCAAGACTTCGCGCTATGTATCCCGAGATGCTGGTCTTGCCGACACCCGGGACCCCACCAATCAATATTATAGGCACATTATCGCTCATATCCTTACCCCTCTCATACCCTCTAAGTCCCTTGAATCGATCACGTATGCAATTCGGGCGATACATTCCAGGCTATTAAAATGAGTTCTTTCAGATGGACTTGAAATACAGTCAGATATTACTATTGGAACGAAACCATTGTCAGCTGCCACCATGCAGTTCAACATGATTTCCATTTCGGTATTGAATCCTGTGAATACAATGTTCCTCTTGTTTCCAAAATTGTCAGTTTCTTCACTGTTTCCAGAATCAAAAATAGACATGGCCATGCTTCGTATCCACTTTCCATCGGCCTTCCTGAACTTCCTGTAATCTGCCAGGAGAGATGCTTCAATTTCATTAATTGAATGAGTCCTGAACATAACGTTCTTTGTTTCCGCATATTCCCTGAATTCAGAATCTGGTCCCCGGTAAAGGGATGATGGTGTTGAAACATAAAGATTCAAAACTCCTGTATCGACTAGAAATCGGTTGAAATAAGTATAAGCTGTCATGAATTCCATTTTGGAAAAACATGATGTGAAATGCTTTTCATCATTGTTAAGGCTGATGTGAATAAAATCTCCAGAAATAAGTATTTTTTTTACGGTGTCAAGGAGCATCATTAACTGGTCATGCAATCAATATTAATAGAATGTTTCCCCACCATATTAGCGATTTGAAAAATATTATTTTCATCAGGAAGATGTTTTGATCAAACAAAAACTTCGCATGCGCGAGTCTATTGCATTCAATTTTAATCACTGTCATACATTCAATTACTGTTCATTTAACGTTAAAATTCGAGATTTCAAGGTTCGAGATGAAAATATTATAAAGATATCTAAAGGAGTCCAAATAAGCCTGGAATGAAAATACTTTGTAGAGACATCTTTTCATAATATGCAAGTAAGATCGTAATCCACTTAAAGCATATTCTAAAGGCATATAATTTACGGAGATTATTGGAGGCACATATAAGGAAAAATGGAAACAGGATATGGATACAGCGACTTTGTAAAGATATCTATGCAAATTTATGCCTGATGAATTCTTGAATCTGAGAATTGTTGTGCTCTGAGTTTATAAGTAGCAATAATATATATATAAAGTCCTATTCATATGATCATGGGAGTTTTGGAAAATATGAAGAGAGACAGGAACAAGCTTATCTTCGCACTTTTTGCTGCAATTATCATGATTGTTTCATCTGCTCTTATTATTTATCATTACGAATCACCAGATCATGTTTCACCAAAGGGATTGCCTGTGCATATAGGAGTGATGCTTTCTGGAATCCCAAATTCAGGTTCACCATATACATCATATCCGGATTCAGGATTCACCTATAATCTTTCAAACGCAAGTGTTACCTTGCTCTCGCCTGATCCCATGTGGATCATGTCAGGCGGGAACTTCGGAAGCAAGAATATAACATACAATCTTTCAGATAATCCATACATTACAGATGTGTTCAATGGAAGATCAAACATGTATGGAAAAATAAATGGTTGTGTGAACAGCACACTTGAGAGCATAGCACAGTCATGGAGAGGCATGATGCCCCATCCCGGATATATGGTATCTGTAATGGAGGAGGCAACATATTCATACATAAGAAACAACACATTATACGGTTTTGACTATTTCAACAACATTGAGTATTCACCATTCGACCCACTATTCAATTCCATTGAATCATTCGAATTCTATAATGGAATGAGTCCGTTGAATCTATCAAGCACACTCTATTTCAATCTCTCGAATCCGGTATTTGAGAAGAAGATCAATGTGAGTGCCACATCAGATATATTGAAGGATAAGAGTTTCAGGGAGATAGGTGGTGGTGGAGGCAATAATGGGAATTCAAACCCATGCACACCATCTGTTGTTGATAAAACAATCAAGGTAGAAACATGGACAGGAATGCTTCCACTCCTCTATTCAAGCATGAACCTGCCTTCATATTCGGAATTTGGTTTCTCATCGGCAAGTGCCACCATAAATCCAACCCTGGAATTCAATTCAGCACAGCACACCGAGAACCAGTCAGGTACATTCCAGTCTACAACAGCATCCTACGATGCAACCCTTCCTTACGCCGGGTTACTCTCATCAGACTCCATAGATTCACCGTATAACCAAACTATGGAATATATATCAAACGTTTCCTTTGAAGCCCTTGAATACAAAGTATACTACATATCGACATACTGGTATAATGATGGTACCAGTTATTACTGTGTTGCAACGCCAGGGCCAACTATAACCACAATGGAAATTGTTGGAGCAAACAATCCTCATGTCATGAATAGAAATCCGTATTATATATCCAATAACGGAAATGCATCTGAAACTGCCGATTACTGGTCAACAGCAATCAACATGCTTGGGATTACCGCCAGTTACGCATATCAACTTGGTGTCGGTGATGTTTACAGCAGTTTGGATTTGTCTTACATAGCAAATGAATCGAATAATGCAAATAACTACCTTCAGCAGGTGGAGAATGGAGTAAGTGTTTTCTCAGCTGCTGTTGGTGTGGCATTCGCAATTAATGCAATTACAGATTTAATACCACTGGCAGGTTCAGCAGAAGATATAGCCGATGAAGTTACACTTGCCTTCGCAGAAATCGGGCTTCTGGCATCGATCGCCGCTGCATTAACTTCCATATCTGTTGTTGTAAATGAAAATATTTCATTTAGTACTCTAACGATTGAGAATGCTCTTAGAGAGAATAATGGAAGTGTGCTTGAGGTTTACATTTATCAATCATCAGACACGGTTCATTTCTATGGGAATACCGGAGATGAATATTCATTCAATCCTTCCTCTTCTATTGTAAAAACGATTCCAACATAATCATTTCATATTTCTTGGAATAGTTGCCTCAGTATAGTTAATGAACCCGCGATGTGAATGGAAATGCAAAGCGCTCTCAGGTAAGTGATAGATTATCAATCAGATTCCGACTATATCCATCCCGTGACTCTATCCATTAAAGAGAGATTTGAATCAATGCTCGTGGTGTATCATGGTAATCCAGTTCCATGCTGAGTTACTATTATGGGTAAATTTTAATGAGCTTTTACCGAACTTGAACGTACAAAGAAAGCCAGAAATTGAGACATAAGACAATATCTCGTGGACCTTTAATATCTGATTCTTTTCTAATATATGCCTGCGCATAGTGAACATCATTAACATTGATGCTGAAATGGGCATCTGTAAAATATAGCTGAAAAAAAAGAACAGTAATTATTTTACCTGTTCATTCAAAATTATTTACGGAGTCAAAACTGCATGATGATATATGCGAAACCTAATCCCTTGAAGTTGGGAGATTCATGTCAGAAGTGATGGAGTGATTTCCGATTTCATTAATCCTGTCAAGCGAATGGTATATTTCATATATTCTGGAACAATCCTGCATATACCTGCGGAGGTTGTCGAGCTAGGCTAAAGGCGATGGATTTAGGGTCCATTCCCGTAGGGGTTCGCCGGTTCGAATCCGGCCCTCCGCATCCTGCATATCGTTGCAGCCACATATGTATCTCAAGATGTGCCATTTCTGATTTTTACAAAAAAACTGCGTGAGATGATTTCATTAAAAGATTGCAATCGTTTATCATTATGTTGTTATCTTTCAAGATGATCACTCATCATACATCTAAAACTGTATGATTCAACTAAGATGTTGCCTTTGGGAAACTTACAGAGTAAGCCTAAGGTATCCAAATCTGTCTAAAATGGTTGATTTGAATTTAAGATGAAGGCAAAAGAACCATCTCGCAGTTTTAAATTTTAGTTCCTGTCCTGTTTTCCAGAACTTGTAAAAACATCAGGTCAGGGAGGCAAGATTCGATAAAACCTGTAAACATGAGAAAATGTTTATATAGAAGTTTATTTTTACTACCTGATAACTATGATGGGAGGACAACCAGTATTCATATTAAAAGAAGGTTCAAAGAGAGAAACCGGAAAAGACGCAATGAGATCGAATATAGAAGCCGCGAAGGGCATAGCTGCATCGGTAAGGACAAGCCTCGGTCCAAGAGGAATGGATAAGATGCTTGTAGATTCACTGGGTGATATCGTTATAACTAATGACGGCGTGACGATCCTCAAGGAGATGGATGTTGAGCACCCCGCAGCAAAGATGATGGTCGAGGTCTCAAAGACGCAGGATTCCATGGTCGGCGACGGCACCACAACAGCAGTGGTTATCGCCGGTGCATTGCTCCAGGAGGCAGAGAGCCTGATTAACCAGAACGTCCATCCAACTGTAATTGCAGACGGTTACAGGATGGCCGCCCAGAAAGCCAAGGAAATACTCGATGAGTCTGGAATGAAAGTTTCCATTAATGATAAGGATATAATTATGAAGATGGCCTCTACATCCCTGAGCAGCAAATCAGCCTCTTCAAGCAAGGAGAGACTTGCTGAGATCTCATATGAGACCATCAAGGCAGTTGCAGAAAAGACAGACAAGGGCTATAAAGTGGATATGGACAACGTGCAGATAGTGAAGAAACAGGGTGGAGAGATAGATGACACGACCCTGATATATGGCATAATTGTAGACAAGGAGAAAGTCCACCCGGGAATGCCCGACTCAGTCAAGAATGCAAAAATTGCAGTGCTTAATGCAGCGCTTGAGATAAAGAAACCGGAATTCGATACAAACATAAGAATAGATGACCCCGGAATGATCCAGAAATTCCTTTCAGAAGAAGAAAACCTGCTGAGAGAGATGGTAAAGAAGGTAAAGGATACAGGTGCAACGGTACTTATCACCCAGAAGGGAATTGACGATCTAGCCCAGCACTATCTCTCAAAGGAAGGGATATATGCAGTCAGAAGAGTGAAGAAAAGCGATATTGAGAAACTTTCAAAGGCAACAGGTGCCTCAATAGCTTCCTCAATTGATGAACTTACATCAGCAGATCTTGGAAACGCTGAGAAAGTGGAGCAGATAAAGATTGGAGATGACTATCTTACATTTGTGACAGGTTGCAAGAATCCCAAGGCCGTATCTCTTCTTGTAAGAGGTGGCACTGAGCACGTGGTTGATGAGATAGAGAGATCAATTGTTGATTCAATTCATGTGGTTGCAGCCGCAATCGAGGATGGGAAATATGTTACTGGCGGAGGATCATCCGCTGTTGAGATTGCAGTTAGAATGAGGGAATATGCCAACAAGGTTGGTGGAAGGCAGCAACTTGCAATTGAAAAATTTGCCAACGCCATGGAGGAAATCCCACGAGCGCTGTCAGAGAATGCAGGGATAAATGCGATTGATATACTGATCAATCTTAGAAATGCCCATGCATCTGGCAAGAAGAAGTACGGAATCAACCTGTTTACAGGAGAGATAGAAGACATGGAAAAGGCAGGAGTTATCGAGCCGATCAGGGTTGGAAAACAGGCTATAGATGCCGCAACTGAGGCCGCCGTTATGATCCTAAGAATTGATGATGTCATTGCAACGAAGGGGTCAAAAGGAGGAGCACCACCAAACGCAGGAATGTCAGGAGACGACTGATCTTTAAAACTTTATTAATTACTCTTTATTTTAGGTTCAAGTGTTTTCAGAAAAATCCCCGGTAATTGTAATTCAGACAGTTGTTTCTTCGTTCCTGGGATATGTAGCCCTCTTTTTCATAAACCGGTATGTCGGACCTGTTTACTGGGGTTACCTGAGTTATGCCATCGCGTTTGGCGGACTGTTCACAATAATAACTGATCTTGGGTTTTCCAGCGCCAATATCAAGTTCATAACACAGGAAGATGAACGATCAAGAAATCTTTCAGCCTTCCTGTTTATCAAGACATTTCTTTCCCTGATATTTATCGCCCTTACAGTTGGGGCGCTCCTGGTATGGGTATATGTACTTCACAGGGGATTCGAAAATCCTATTGAATTCTGGACAATAATTGCCATTCTCCCTTATTATGCGGTCTACAACCTAATTTCCGTTCCGAATTCCTACTACCAGGCTAAGATAGACTCGAAGCATATAGCGATACCACGTCTTGTAGAGTCTATTCTGAGAAACGGAATATTCATCTTCATAGGAATAGTTTATTTTTTCAACCTGGAAGGAAATATAGGAGTTGGAATATCAGTGATACTCGCGCTGGTTTACGGACTCTCCTATTCAGTCTACCTGGCTATCTCATTTGGAAGCGGAAGGCCATGGCATTTCCAGAGACCGGATTCCAAAACCATTAGAAAATATATGGTATTTGCTGCACCTCTTGCTTTTTCCACGAGTATAGGGATAATTAATGGAAACATTGACAAGATAATAATCCAGTTCTATTATGGTGCTATTGCAACAGGGGCATTCTACACTGACCAGAGACTTCTTATTATCATAACCTCGCTCACCGGCTCCGTAAGCATGTTCATCCTGCCATTGCTTTCTTCGAAAGTAAAACTGAGTAACCTTGAATTCGATGCAAGCGTGATTGAATATGAGAGGATAGTATCCCTCATCACTCTGCCCTTTGTCCTTATCTTTTTCTGGCTTTCACCCTATATACTCAATATTTACAGCCAGGCATATCTCGAGTATTATGCAACATTAAGTGTACTGGCACTTGGTTCGTATATTTCAGCTATTCAATTCCCATTTCTTCAGGCACTGATATCCAAGGATGGGCAGGCAAAGATAGCCAAGATATCGAGCATAGGAATAATCTCAAACATAATCCTAAATATTATACTGATTCCAACCGCAATACTTGGGATCAGGCTCTTCGGACTAAGCGACCTTGGGGCAGCCCTTGGATACACATTCTCGGCAGTTCTCACATATGTACTTTTCAAGCATATATACAGAAAACATAATGTAGAATGGAACGGATCCGTTCTGTACAGGCATTTTGTGATGGTGGTTCCAGTCTCATTGATTCTACTGGCGAGTGATATATACCTTAAACCCTACCAGTTTGTAATCCTCTTTCCCATTGTTGTTCTGGCCCTCCTTGTATACCTTGCCCTATCCATAATAATGAGGGAAATCAGCCTTGAACAGGTCCTTGCAATATTGAAAGGAGTGTTAGGAATCAGAAATTGAAAATCCCTGCACTGACCTTGAATCCTGGAAAAGCATGAATGCAGAAAAGACGCAGATCAGGAGATACCCTGATATGGTAATGTACAGGAGTTCAGATCCGTGCTGCCCTGAAAAGATGAAAGCCTCCAATGACTGGCTGAGAAATCCAACCAGCACTGGCAAATTGGAAATAATTCCGCCTAAAATGATGATATATGCCGAAATAACATACACTTTATTTCCAGCCATCTTCCCAATTTTTATTATTCCATAAACAGTGACCGCAAAAAATGCGAGAAATGCCAGGAATACATAATCTGCCACGAACGTGATGAGTGTTACAATTCCTAAATATACAAGGTTGCTGCCGCTCCAGCCGGCACCTTCAAGAATTGCAAGAAAAATACCCAGTATTATTAAAAATATCATAAGGATAGCGGATACAAGAGATGATGTCGACTCTGACGAGAAATGCTGATAGGTCTTTCCTGAATACCGGAGATAATACCTTCTTGAACTGATAAGCCCCGGGAGTAAGACCACACCGGGAATGATGAAAAACGGGTTTGATATGAAATAATCCCCTGAAGTTGCACGAAAGACCCATACAATTAGTGCAGTTAGGGCAGAGGAAAGGGAAACAGAGGCTATAAACGCCACCGGTATGACTGAAATACCGGGTAAATTTCTGGTGAATATATACTGGCATATGGGGCAGTGATCAGGGTTACCGCTCAGTTCTGTTCCACATTTGGGACATCTCGTATTTGGCTGTGTTGCTTGCATGTTGTGATTCCCTTACTCTATATCCATTCCCAGACCTCTTCAGAATATGTGCGGAATGCAGTAATCCTGAAGTTTGTGTTTTCGTAGTTCTTCCCGATCCTTGAAAGTATTGCTAGCTGATCTCCGGCAAGAATCGTCGGAAGGATTATTACAGTTCTTGCCACGCCCTCGAACTGCTTGGCCAGGATGGCAATCCTGCTGACAAAGTTGAGGTTCGATTCATGCCATAGCTGGTCGGCTATATCTGATGTGCCCGTTACGAGAGATATCGATGGGTCGTCTGAAATGATTTTTCCGGGGATACTTGATACGCCATTTCCGCCGTAGAATATAAGCTGAAAGGACTTATCCACTGATTTTTGAGGTTTCAACTCCGTGAAAGTCTCCATTCCGGAAGTGAACTTCCATTCATCAGGAAGATCCTGGTCATAAGACAGGACAGATAGTGGAAGAAACCTGTTTAACCGGTTCAGTTCCCATATGCCTCCCCTGCTGGGACCCAGGTCCTCAAGCCTTGAATTTGGACTTTCTGTTAACTTTGATATTATCTTGTTTACCTCATGCAGATCTGAATGATGGAATCTGATTCTCCCATACATCCTTCCATTCTCTATGTAAAGGTGACTGATTATGAGTGAGGGTACCCTGAATAGATCCTCAGCCAGGAGGGAACTTCCCGGAATCTCGTTCATTTCCATCCTGATTATCTGGTAAGGCTCCCTTATTATTGACTGGTAGATTGATGTCCGGGTACCAAACTTCTCATTCCTGTTGATTACAAGATATATATCCATGTATATTTTTCCATTAACCACGTGAACATAAACTGGTAGCCTCCCGTAATCCTTCTCGATTAATGGTAAAATTGAATTTTTTATTTCTGTGGATATAGAGAAAGCCATATCCAACCTTTTGTCAACATCTTTATACAGCATTTCTTTGTCCCTGATCTTGATATCCCTCATTAATAATAAATATATGCCTAACGTTATCAGGAAGTGTGGTTAAATAGTTTATTCCGTAGGGGGAAGGCATGTCTTATCTTACGGCCCCACGGATTTAGATATTCAGATGAATTCCTTTCCGATGGTCTCCCTGGCGATTATCTGCTTCATAATTTCCCTGGAACCCTCTGCGAGCTGAAATGACCTGATCCCACGCAGTGACCATTCCTCCGGGCATTCCTTGCTGTAACCAAAAGCACCCTGCCACTGCAACGCATCGTTGATTGCATCAAACGCCCAAGTTGTGGAAAGGAGCTTTGCCTTGGCAATTTCTTTTGAAACCTGGAATCTGGTGAATTTTCCAAACTTCTGCTCCTGATGGTATGTCCAGAGAGCCCTGTATCCAAGATCAAGTGCGGTTTCCATCCTTGCTGTGTTCTCTGCTACCTGGAACTGGAGTCCCTGGAATTTAGTTAGGGGTTTCCCGAATGCAACTCTCTGCTTCATGTAGTCAATTCCCCTTCCAATGGATTCGAGAGCTGCTCCTGCACTGATAACCGATATTAATGCCCTGGCAAACTCAAAGCCCTCATGGACAATCTTGAATCCTTCATTTTCCTTCCACAGAAGGTTTTCTTCAGGGACTTCATAGTTGCTAATCCTGAACGCCCCCCAGCTTGAGCCTTCCCTTCCCATCTCCTCGAGGTATGTCAGGTCAAAGTTCTTTTCTGAATATGGGAGATAAATGAGAGATGTGCCGGAAGTACCAGGCCTTTCGGGAGAAGTTTTTGCAACGGTTATGAAACCTCCACCAATCTCCTTTATTTCCCTGACCATGCTTATATAGCTCTTCTCCCCATCCACTACGAATTTGTTTCCAGTATGCCTTGCCACTGTCGTCATGGAGGCTACATCCGAGCCAAAATTGGGTTCCGTTGATGCTATTCCCACAAATTTCCTTCCTTTCACCACATCCGGGAGAATATTCCCCTTCAGGGATTCAGTACCATACTTGGAAAGGAGGTAAGACCACGCATTATCAACCAGGAAGAGTACCGGGATGGAAACTGTAGGATCGGCCCTCCCTATCTCCTCAGCCACAATGCCAATAGTCACAGGATCATATTCGGGCCCACCATACTTTTCGGGTACTGCCATTCCAAAGAATCCCTGTGATGCCATTCCTTTCATTATTGAATCGGGGATTCTTCTTGTCCTGATCATCTCCCTTATCTTTGGCTTGATCTCCCTGTTTGCAAACTCTCTTACGGTCTCTCTTAAAAGATTCTGTTCTTCAGTGAAGGTATAATCCAACATATGGAGGGAGATGCTGTATCTTTATTTTAAATTGAAGGTATTATAATACCTTTGAGGAGTGAGATTTTTCACTTACCCCATATAACAAACCGTCATCAATATGGTAAATGGCCCGGAGAGTCAAAATTTATCCTTGCCATCGATGGGTCCTTAGCCATCAGTGATACCCGGCTGTCTCTTCTTTCTGCGGCAATTTCATAGCCTATCTTTTCACTGAGGGATATCGTGAATTCCATTATCTCGTCATG
>JAJZXT010000137.1 GCA_021806355.1 Thermoplasmata archaeon | reverse complement strand
CGCTTCGCTGACATCCTCTCCATCGCAAGCGACTGGAGGTTCCTGCTTCATAGAGTGGCAACTCGTAGACCTCCTTTTAAGAGTTCCGCCGCTGTAGCACTTTCCACAGGCGTGAATTCGGGAATGCCCTTCCCTACCTTTATCAATCCGATTTTGGTTGTAATTGCTTTTGATATTAAGTTCTAAACCGCATTGACCTTTTCACGTATCAGGATTCAAATTGTGGATCTGAACCCATGTCTTAAAGTCCCATTTCCGAAATATGCATCATGGTATTGTGTTCTTCAGTTTTCAGGTAAAGAACGCTTGCTTGCATGGTTCTCATCATTACCTCTAAGCCCTATTTCATCTTTCTAAGACCTATATATAATCGGCTGGGTGGAGCAGGATGCCACTATTCCCTCACAGGTATAGCTTCGGTTTCAATATTATTGTTGCCAACAATATTTATTTAATGAAAATGTAATTAATAGATATCCCGTTAAAAATTTTAATTGTGGCTGTTTTTATTAATGCAATTTCTGGTGTAAAACACCAATAATATATAGTGCGAAATTGGCCATGCAAATCCATCAGATCAAAACGTATAATAAGTATGTATGCTATTCTATATCGTGGCATCAGTCTTTTGACTCATGCAAAGGTGAAAAGTAATGGCATCAGAAATTATAGGTATTGACTTGGGTTATGGTGACACAAAAGTTGTGTCCAATAATAGTGAAAAGATAAAGTTTCCATCAAGATGGTCCCCTTATATGGTTGAGCAATGGGGTATTGGAGGATCTATGACGGTTTTGAGAGTTAACGGCGGAGAATCTTTTATTTTTGGAGAAGATGCTGCTGGCTCAAACATAAGAGAACCTCTTGGGGACGGCAGGTTGGCTCATGATGACTCCCTTCCACTAATAGGAGCTTCAATCTGGCTGGCAGGCGTTGGCAGAAATGGGGAACCAACTGATGTGGTAATAGGAAGTGGAACCCCACTGGGAAGATTTAACCAGGAGCTACTAGCCTCAAAGGAGTATCTGGAAGGAAAGGTCCTGAAGCTCGAATCTTCTGCCGGAGAGGTTAGAATGGTAACCATTAAGAGAATGATAATGAGGCCACAGGGTGTTGGTGCAGCATTATACCTGCTATCCAAGGGAATGATTGAACAGCAGCCTGGTTTCGGCGTTGTTGTCGATATCGGTTCCAGAACAACAGATGTCCTCACAATCAACCTGAAGAATATGGAGCCGGTAGTGGAACTTTGCTTTAGTATAGAAAGTGGAATAGGAGATGCGGTATCCCAATTGGGAAGATTGATCGCCAAGGAAACAGGTTTCGTCATACCGACCGATATTGCAAGGGAAGCCCTTTCAAGGCCTGTGACATTCAAGCAGAAGAGATTTGGTGGACCACAGATATCTGAGCCAATCCTTAACCAGCTGTCTTCCAGGATTCTTGACAGCCTGAGGGCAAATCTCAGGGGCGATTTGGATAGGCTGGTTGCACTCATTCCGGTTGGAGGAGGAGCTTCTCTTATAGGTGACAAACTTGAAGAACTCGCTCCGGGTTTCCTTATAAAGATCGCGGACGATGATGTGCAGTATGCAAACTGCCTTGGATATAGGGATGCAGCCCAAAGATCGGAGAGCTAGAACCAGAAAGGAGATAATCTTGAACAATGTGGAGGAGCCTCAAAAGCCCTCTTCAACAAACAGTGAAAAGATTAAGGAAAGGATCAGGAGTCTCATGGAGATTATGATTGATCCTGACGAATCCGAAGATGAATTTATTGAAAGGTGCATCCTGGAAGCACTTGAATATAAAGAAACAAAGAAGAATCTTGAAATGTTATCTGACAAGGTTCAGGATCTGTTAGCGGAGCTAAGGGAAAAAGAAAAGGCTTTGAGCACTGAAAAGCAGAAATTTGCCGGGCAAATACATCATGCAATGGCACCCGTGCCTCCAACGGTTGACAAGAAAACACGTGAGGAGACCCACAGAATCCACTGGAATACCCAGGTTGCTGCTCTTAAAAAGAGAGAGACAAACCCAGTAATCGATAGTTTGATTGCACACCTTGAGAACAGGTGGGCCCGGCTTGACCGCCTTGATCTTGACCAATTGAGGGAATTAATGGAAAAGAACAATAAGAAGGTAAGTTGAAGATTCTCTGATTTTTACGCCTTCCAGATGGTATCTATAGCCTCGCTGAAGAAGTAGAATGAGAAATACCCAATGTCCCTGTTTTGTTCCATCATTTTTGAATGTTTCATAAATATGCCATGAAAAGTTATGTTGTCAAAATATATCTCTTTGAGAAAGAGGAAAAATGGTGAGGCTGGAACAGGCCTGCCAGAGAACCCATAGAATGGATCTGCACCTGAATCTTCCCCTATAGATATTGAATTGGCATATCCGATCATGAACCTTATCTGTTGCCAGAGAAAACTCTTGCCGGTGATCTCAATGGAAAGGAATTTTCCCATGTCTTTAAAATCCATCTTTTCGACTGTCCTTGTGGTATTCCTGGTATCTATCTTGCAGAAATTCTTGAAATCGTGTGTGCCGACAAACTTTAGAAGGATTTCTTTTACAGGCTCCTTCCTTCCTTCTTCACACTTAAGCAGGTATGTGTATGTTTTCCTGGTGGAATGCCTCGGGTTGAAACCCTTTGGCACTTCCGCCCATGAATGAAAACGCATGTTGGGAATCTCGGAGTTCAGGATGCCCAATATTTTTTCAGGTTTATGATTTGATTCAATATACATGCAATTCGATATGGCCGAGACAAATTTGTCTGTTCTTGATGATGTCTTGATAATCTCTGAGATTGAATTGCGCAATAGTACCCTCTTCAGTACTGCCTCCACGCTATTTTCGCTGTTATTGAGGGAAAATCCCTGAAAATCCTGCCCATAATAAGAAAATTTTATGAGATAGCCCCTTTTATCGTCGTGTTCTGCAATAACCATGGTTGTAGATGGAAATGTAATTTAATCTTTAGCTTTTACCCTTGATCATGAACATTTGCGGCCTTGGAATTTCCGGCTCATATTTGTTGAGGAGATTATCTGATCTGGGATTTCAGGTGAAAGGATATGATCCTAAGAGACCTGGCTATTACATTCCCTGTGGCTACGCAACAAATGAAAATAATATGAAAGAATTCTGCAGGCAGATAAATGTTGAATTTGAAGATTATATTGTTTCAAGGGCAGAAAACGTGATAATTTCCGGAGATAACTTTCCTGAGCAGACATTCAGAGGCTCAGGTTTATGCACATTTGATAAAAACCGGTTTGAACTTGACCTGGTCAAAGGCATGAATTACTCAACGGAAAGATTTACCGGAAATAGTGAATTGTCACTTGATTGCTCAGGAATATCAAGAGCACTCCTGGGAAAAACCATTGATGATTACACTATGAATGCCATAGAATACCTTTCTGAAAATTCAGGCCACGACAATTTTTACTTCAATTTTTACCGGAATGGAACGGGATATTTCTGGGAATTCCCCATGGGCGATAAGTACCATGTTGGAGCTGGCGGCATAGACCAAAACGAAAATATGAGAAGATTGGAAGGTTTCCAGAAGATTCTTGTCACTGGAAGAAGAATACGCCTCAAGCCCCTTTTTGAAAACATATGCCTGCCAAACGTGATAGGCATAGGTGAATCGATAGGCTGCGTTTCACCTATCACCGGCGAAGGGATAGTGCCTTCCTTAAGATCTGCGGAAATATTCGTTGAATGTGCCAGGAAAAGTGAAGATTTCAGTGAGCTTTCTGCAAACTATTCGAGCCGAATAATTAAGGAATTCGCCAGATATGAAGGGCTGCATAGGATGGTACTGAGCATGCAGTCGGGACGAGTATTGACATTCAATAATTTGAAATATGCAATGACAGCACTTAATGAGATCAGGGATTTCGGCATTGATGTCAAAGCGAGATCTATCTTGCTGCACTTTGCCGGATTTTCCTGAACCGATCTTTTACAAAATTCCCCCGTCCACAGGAACCATGCAGTCTGTTGTTGCCCCAAATATTTCATCATTGACCATGGCCATGACCATATTTGCAACATGTTCTGGAAGAACTTCCTTTCTCAGCAGATTCTGGGTTTTATATTCCTCAACCGTCTGGCCCTTAGCCTTAGCCCTGCTTTCGAGCACACCGTTTTCCCATATTTTTGAGCCCTTGAAAATTTTATCTGGATTAATGATATTTGCCCTGATTCCGAATTTCCCCCCTTCCTTTGCAAAATAATGGCAAATCTGGGCGGCAAATGCTTTTGAGGAGCCATAGCTTGCCATTCCCGGACCAGGATGAGTGAGATTCTTTGTAATATTGAATATGATGTTCCCACCAATTCCCTGTTTTTTCATAATGAGGAATGCTTCCCTTGAGACGATGAACGGAGCCCTGCCGTTTATCCTATAATGCAAATCCAGAGTTTCAATGCTTATATCATCAATTGGCTCTGATTTCAATATGCCGGCGTTGTTGAATACAATGTCAACTCCACCATATTTCCTGATAATTGCCTTGAACGCTGCTGATATCTCATTTTCATTTCCCAGATCAATAATGAAAGGCATGCTTGGTGTTCCCGTCTGTTCTGAGACCTCCTTGCACACTCTTTCCAGATTTTTATCCAGATCCATTGCTGCAACGATGGAGCCGTTGCTTGATAACACCCTTAGTGTTTCAAGTCCAATCCCGTTGGCCGCGCCTGTTACAACGGAAATTGTTCCTTCCAGAAGCTTTCCCTTTTTCTTCAGTTTGGCCTCTTCAAGTGGCCAGTATTCCATTGCATATGCCTCCTTCCGGGATATAAATTTGTGGCTGGATATCCTGGAGGATTTAGCGTTCACATAGATGCTGTGCTTGATCTGGTCCATGATTATCTGCGATTCCTTCTGGTTCTTCCCTGCTGATATAATACCATAGCCTCTGGCAATTATTGCGGATGGATACGGATCGTGCATGGGAAACCCCTTGACATATTCCTCATATTCTTTCTTATATTCAGCGGCAAATGCAACAATTTTCCTTTCGATGTTTTCAGGGTTGTCTATATAGAGGTAATTGAATTTTGTTCTGATAAGCATATCTGGAGTTGCTGGCCCCGATTTCTCGAACAGTTCAGCTTCCTTAGAACAGGCAATTTCCCTGGCTTCTTTCGAGGTGTCTGCCAATAGCACCTTTTTGTTGTTTCGGGAAAGCAACCCTCGAATATTTGGAAGAAATTGTTCAAATGAATCTGCAGGTTCATAAACTTCGTTGAATAGTTTATTCCCTGCCTTTTCCTGTATAAACTTTTCAGCTTTTGCAACGATGGAGAGATGATTGCTGTATGCCTCTTCCGCAGAATCAGAAAACGTGAATAACCCGTGGCGTGATAGTACAATCCCTATAGTGGCATCACCCATTTTATCCACCTTGTCAAGAATCTTCTTTGCAAGTGTGAACCCTGGAGGTATATATGGCACAACGATTACACCAGGAAGAATGCTCTCAATATATTCCCGGCTAAATTCTGTATTCGTTATTGACAGGATGGAATCGGAGTGGCTGTGGATGACAAACTTCCTGTTGATAAAAGCGTGCAGAAATGATTCCACAGAAGGAGATGGTTCAGAAGGATCGATGCAACTCTTCCTCAGATATGACATCATTTCTGTATCTGACATTTCAGTTATATTCTTTGCAGCCAGCATGTCATCCAGCCTGAGCCCCGTGAACCCCGATTTTTCAATTACGGATAGATCTGAGCCACTCCCCTTGACACGGAGAATCATTATCTCCTTTCCTGTATGATCTCTTTCAAGAACCTTTACAGAAGTATTTCCTCCTCCGTGGAGTACAAGGTTTTTATCACTGCCCAACAATCTGGAATATTTTACCAGTTCTTCTAATTCATTTGCCATTTCATCACCCTACACTAATTTAATAAGGGGTTTTCCGGGAAGAGCTATCCTCTTCTGGTTTCCCTCAATAATATCTTCGTTTACCTGGAATTCACAAGAGAATATTTGCTTCAGGTAGTCTATTGCGTCTGCAAGGACAGTTTTTTCATCAATTCCCATTTTTATAAATTTTCTGTTCTTCATGACAAGCGGAATCATCCACTTCATTTCATTCGTTATTGATTCCCCTTCAAGTGATTTCTCTACCATGATTCTGGTTTTATCGCTGCACGTGAGGATTGTAATATTCTGCGGTTTTCTGCCCATCAACTTGATTACCTCCCTGATATCGGAGATAATATTATCAAGATAGGCTTCGTTTTCGATAGGCTCCATATTTGGTTCTTTCAAATCCTCCACGGAAAATGTTTCACCTGAGATATATGAGCCTTTTTTCCATTTGTGCCACATTTCCTCAGCAAAATGAGGAATTATCGGTGATAGCGCCTTTAACCATGGATTCATTATTTCCATTATGGAGCGATAAGGATCCAACCCCTTTGACCTGACTTTTGAGATGTCGTTGAGTACCCCGTAAAAAATCTCTATAAATCCCAGTCGGATGTTAAGGGCATCCATATTTTCCCTGTACTTTTTCATGTGAAGATAAAAGCTTTCTATAAACCAATCAGAGACAGGATTGTTATTAATCCGGCTCTGATCAATTGCCTCTGAAATCACCTTCTTCAACTCTTCAAACCTGGAAGCTACGGCAGCAACATCAGACTCGTTCCAGTCCACCGCCGATGTGGGGTCGGATGTCACTGCGACGTATAACCTGTATAGATCAGCACCATAATCCCTTGAAACCTGCAGCAGTGAAATAGCATTCCCCTTGCTTTTTGAAATTTTCTTTCCATTGGAGACCATGGTTCCTGCAATCATTATCCCCCCTGGCTGGGCAAATTCCGGAAGCAGGGCACTGTGATTCATTATATAAAATGCAAGGTGATTGGTAAAGTGGGGGAAAGCAGTGATCCTCAGATCAACGCCATACCAGTAATTGAAGGAATTTCTGGCAGCAAGAGCGTCCTTATCATCAGTATTTCCACTGCCTGTAAAGATAGCATCCATTGTTGAATCATCTATCCTTCCCTTTGATTCATATATTCTTCTGAGAGAATCAATGCATGTGTAGACTGCCGGATATATGGTAGAATCTGAAAGCGATTCGATTATCCACTTCTCATCAAAGGGAAGCCTGGTTCCCAACCCCCTCATTCTTGCACATGGCCTTTCCCTTAACCAGTCTATAACCTCATTCATCCCCTTTTTATAATGCGGAGGATAAAAATTCATTTTCTCAATGGTTTCGTGTGATTTATTCTTCCATTCTTTGTTTGAATAATCGATGAACCACTGGTTGCGTAAAACAGCAACCGTAACACGTGAACCAGACCTTGTCAACGCTTTCCTCGACGTTTCATAAAACGTGAACGCGTTGCCATTTTGCCTCATTGCCTTTGAAATTTCATCTCTTGCCTCTGAAACCCGCTTACCCGCAAACCCAGGGTAATCCATCATGCCCTCGTAAAATTCAACTTTGTAAAGTTCTAAATTGGCTCTGGAAACTGATTCTGGATCGTTCACGTTCACCTTATTCTCAACAAGAAAAGATTCCACCGTTGAATATTTGCCGTCAACCCTGATAAACTGAATTGAAGCACAATTTATTCCGTTCCTTCTGCATTCCAAATAATCTATGATCGAGTTTGATGGCACTGATGCAACTATTCCAGTTGCGTTGTCTGGATCAACAAATTGTGCCTCATAAACCTTCAATTCAGCATTGTTCAGTGGGTTCCTGAATACTTTATGCGTCAGAACCTCTGAGGAGATGGTGCCTATGACTTTAACACTGTTCTCCTGCCTGGAAAGTTTATCTTTCGCAGACTCTGACATAATTACCTTTCTTGAGTTTAATTCGCACAGGACGTAATTGCTCTCCGGGGCAACCCACAGGTTTACGACGCCAGGCAGCGTTTCAGCCCTGAGAGTCGATGCCGCGATGCCATAATCCTCGCCTTCAAAAATGATACTGGTAAACTCCTCTATGCTTACCTTTTCTGTGTCACCATCCTCAATGTCATCCTCTCCGACTGCACTTTCCTCATCTGCATTGTAAAGAATGGGATACTTTCCCTGTGTTATATACCCCAAGTTGTGCAGTTTCCTGAACTGCCATGATACAAATTCACTATAAACAGGATCAACGGATCTAAATTCCCTCGACCAGTCTATTGAAAAACCTAGGGAATCGAAATCCTTTCTTATCTTGCTGGCAAAATAGTCTGCGAGTTTTTCCTGATCCTTGAATGTCTCCAGAATTTTTGGTACATTCTCTGGCTCCTCATATTCTGATATATACTTGGTATAAAGAGCAATTACCTTCTGATCACCGCGTTTAAGCCTCTGTGAAATAGCAAGGATGGGCGTTCCACTCTCATGAAACCCCATTGGAAACATTACGTTGAAACCGGATAGCCTCTTGTAACGGGCTATGAAATCTGCTATAGAATATGTTCTGGCATGCCCTACATGCAATGGCCCACTGGTGTATGGCCAGGGAACCGTGATTAGATATTTTTTTCTTGGGAGATAGGGTGCCTGAGACAGAAGACTCTTTCCCGGTCGAACTTTACCTGTGGGTTTTTCCTGTTTGCCTGCTTGTGCCTCGAATATTTTGTCGCTTGCCCATTTTTCCTGCCAGTACCTTTCGTTTGATCCCATGTGCGATCACACAATTAAGACAGCCGCTGAAATTGCGGTTGTCCACTCCCCGCCTTTCATAACAACAGCGGTTGAGCATATGTTTTTTGTAGTCAGGATTTTGTCCTTCAGGACATATTCCTCCTTCTCCTTGTCCCATGCGAGGTCTTTCTGCATACCCATTGTACTGGCCAGCATCTCTGCCGCAAGTTTTTCCGCAAAGAATCCTGCTCCATGCTCAGTTTCGCCGAAACTATGATGTTCACTTAGGTATCCCCATTTGCTTCTATCGGTAGGTATTGCGTAACCTATGGCAGCAGAAATCATCCGGTTGAGTTCATCGCTTGAATTCCTTGCAAGAACTGTAAAAAGTATTTGGCCCGGATTGAGCAGTTTTAGCCCCTCTTCCCTTGAGATTGCCTCAGCGTGTGGTGGAAATATTGAACTGACGCTAACAAGGTTGAATTGTGCTATGCCTGCATCGCGAAGTGCCTCCTCGAAAGACATTAACATGCTTTGCCCTCTTCCAATACCTCTAGTAAAGAATAATTTCTTAGGAACTAAGTCTACCATCAGCCCTTATATTAAATTATATATTAAGAATTATTAGTTTTTAGATTTTATTGATCAGGTATCAATCGTTATTTCGGCATAGCCGTTCTTCAGATCAAATATAACGTCATTATAAGTAGCTCCCTTTGGTGAGAACCTGAATGATGACCCGTCTTTGGCGATTGATTCCTCGTATGTCACCGTCAATAAACTGATTGACTCGTCGACCGAGATGTTTATGGGCTTTATAAGAACATTATTTGAATCCAGTTCTAGGATGGTCCAAGACAAAATATCAACAACCAATAGATCCGGTTTAAAAAAATTCAATTTGTAAACTTTGTTTCCACTTAGTTTCTCTTCTTCTCCAGCATAAATTATATCATTGAAGGCGAGAATGGCATTAAGAATGATGTTTTCTGTACTATTTCCAAAAATCCTGATTCTAATGTCTGAGGTTTGATCCAAAAGTTCGTATGTGACATCCTCCCCCAGCTGACGCTGAGGGCTTCCCGTTTCGACGACCGAAGTTGCCCTTCCGGGTAGAGCTTCAATCTCCACGGGCGTGAATTTGGGAGTGCCCCTCCCTATCTTTATCAATGCATCATTCAGGACATTGATTGCCGCATTGAGATCCCTGTCTATTGTGAGATCGCATATATTGCAGTGGTATATGCGATCTGAAAGCTTCAGATCATGCTTTATGTTTCCGCATTGGGAACATTTCTGTGATGTATGTCTGGGTTCAACCATTACAACACATATACCGGCACTTTCAGCCTTGTACATGGTATACTGGATGATCTTGTTCCATCCTGCATCTGATATGCTCTTTGCAAGGTGGTGATTCCTGACCATTCCGTTTATGTTCAGATCTTCGAAAGAGATCAGATCATGATTGGATACGAGATTTCGGGATATCTTGTGTGCAAAATCATCCCTCTGTCTGTTTATCTTCCTGTGAATCTTTGCAACCCTCTTCTTTGCCTTTGATCTTTTTCCTGAACCTTCCTTCTTCCTTGAGAGTTCTCTCTGTGCCCTTTCCAGTCTCTTTTCTGATTTCCTGAGGTATTGTGGAGGTTCTACCTGCAATCCTTCACTTGTTGTTATTATTGATGTTAATCCTAGATCTGTGCCAACGGGTCTTAGGATTTCAATTTGCTGTTTTGTTTCTGTATCTGGAAATGGCGATTCTTCTTTGGGTATTTCTATGGTGATTGTAACGAACCAGTCTCCGACCGTATCACGCTTTATTGAGAGTGTCTTGATATTCCCCGTGATGGTTCTGTGCATGAACATTCGAATCTTTCCGATCTTTGACAGCCATATATGGCCATTGTCAAGTATCCTGAATCC
>JAJZXT010000016.1 GCA_021806355.1 Thermoplasmata archaeon | reverse complement strand
TCATGCGTGCCTGCATCCGTAAAGTCAGATGGCTTAGCATGAAGGACAAAGTACCTTCGGGCCGAAGGGAATTCAAGCCCATGGAGATTCCGCCAGCAACCTTTGAAGTGGGAAGCTCCCTGCGAAATCTGGGAGAGGAGGTCACCCTGAACTTCCTGCTTTTATCACCACGAGTTCGAGATAAAAGTACCGTCTCAACTCTATCCGCATTTTACATTACCTTGAGAAAAAATTACAGGTATATTCCACTGTTCACGGGTTTTCATCCGCCATGGTTACCATCGAGCCAGTCTGGTGCTTCTTGATGTCCATAGTCCTCATATTCTTCGAAGACGCAAAACTGACAAGGATACAGAGGAGCATAGCAAGGCCATATGTTGTCAGCATGACGCCTGGGGATACTCTGGCTGTCACCGCTGAAGTTACCAGTATGAGCAGGGGTGCTGGCATATAAACCATAGACGACATTAAGGTAGACACCCTGCCATAGAAGGCAGGAGAAATTCTCGCCTGCAGGAATGACTGGTATGGGATTATGTTTGTAACCTGTGCAGCACCGCAAATTGCCCAGAGAGATATGGCAATAGCTGCAGAATGTGTGATACCAAGGCACATTATGGCTACTGCCTGGCCAGATAGTCCAAGCACTATTAGACGCCCGGTTCTTGCATCTCGGCCAAAATGTCCTATTACCAGGCTTCCCACGATACTGCCCAAAGCGAATGCCGAAAGAAATAACCCATAAATATCAGGCCCTCCATGCAGGTTGTCCTGAATGTATGGAGCATAAATCCCCTGCAGTCCGAGGGCGAAGAAACTCACAATGGTAGAAAGGACGGCAAGTCGTAGTAGAAGTCTATCTTTGCGGAGATAATGATAACCATTCCTCATTTCGGAAACTGTCGATACTTTGGATTCCTCCTGAGAATGCTTCTTTTCAACTGTACCTGCAACTCGAGGCAATATGACAAGGAAAGCAGCGGCAACGAGGAATGTGATAGCATCATATTCAAATGGTGCGCCCATGCCCAGAAAAACTATCATCAGGTCTCCGACCACGTTGCTTCCGAGCATATTCAGGGAACTTGTGCTTGAGATAAGTCCATTTGCAGGCATAAGTTCCTCCCTTCCAACCACGCCCGGCAGCATGGCTGAGTATGCGGGTGTTGCAAACTGTTCCCCAATACCGAGACCAAGAATCGTGACGAGGGAAAAGGCGAATCCAAGATCGTGAAAGATGTATAGAATTCCTGCTCCACCGACTAATATTGATTGACTGATGTAAGAAACCATCAGGACAGATCGGCGATTGAACCGATCCACATAAGTGCCTGCAAAAGGCGCTATCAAGATGTCAGGCAGAAAAGATGATGCAACTACGAGGCCCACTAGCAATATTGATTTGGTAGAAATAAGAACATACCAGATAACGGCTAGTGCAAATATCACATCTCCCGAATTTGAAATTGTCTGGCTGATCCACAAAACCAGAAAATTGCGGTTTCGCAAAATTGTCATCTATGCACTCCCTGATCTTTAGCACTGGTTAGGTTCCCTAATTGGAGAGATAATGGACTTATACCCTCTTATAGCTTTTTGATGCTCTCTGATCCATTTGCTCCACAGCAACTGGAGAAGATCCATGGATTTTTCAATGCTGAGTCGGTCGGAATTACTCCTTCATTCCGCGCATTCTTGAAATTACCTCTTTTCCGAACTCAGAGCATTTCAAGGGCTTTATGTTGAGAATTCTTGCCAGATCCTGGGTAACCTTCTGGTTAGCATAGCATGAGGAAACAGCATCATCAAGTATTTGCGCTGCCTCTGTCCAGTTCAAATGCCTCAGCATCATGCTGCCTGAAAGTATTATCGATGTTGGGTTAGCCAGATCCATTCCTGCATATTTTGGTGCTGTACCGTGGACTGCCTCAAAAATTGCATATGTATCGCCAATGTTTGCGCCAGGGGCAATTCCCAAACCACCTACCTGGGCTGCAAGAGCGTCTGAAAGGTAATCTCCATTAAGGTTTGTTGTAGCAATAACATCATAATCTTCAGTTCTTGTAAGCACCTGCTGAAACATATTGTCAGTTATTCGATCCTTCATTACAACCCTATCCTGATAGCTTCCCGGAGATTCCATATAGGCGTCTTCCCTAACCGTTTTATCTGCAAATTCTTCCGAAGCGACTTCATATCCCCATTCCTTGAAAGCCCCTTCGGTATATTTCATAATGTTCCCTTTGTGAACAAGTGTTACACTTCTTCTGTTATGCCTTAATGCATATTCTATGGCCTTTCGCACAAGCCTTGTGCTTCTGAATTTACTTATTGGCTTTATTCCAATTCCAGTATCATCAGTAAGATTGACATTGAATTCCTTTGTAAGTATGGTTCTGAGCCTTTTTGCCTCCTCAGAATCGTATTTCCATTCTATTCCTGCATAAAGGTCTTCAGTGTTTTCCCTGAAAACTACCATATTCATCTTTTCTGGATGGGTAACAGGGGATGGGACTCCTGGGAAATATTTCACAGGCCTGACATTTGCATATAGATCAAAGTGCTGCCTCATGGTAACGTTCAATGAGCGGAATCCCTGCCCAATTGGCGTGGTGAGTGGACCCTTTATGGCCACAATACATTTTTGAAGCAATTCTAAAGACTCTTGGGGGAGATGTTTTCCAGTTGTTTCAAAAGCTTCTTCTCCAGCTGCTATCTTTTCCCATATTATTGATCTTCTTCCAGAATATGCTATCTCAAGAGAAGCATTCACGACCGATATCATTGTACTTGTGATATCCGGCCCTATTCCATCGCCCTCGATATATCCTATATTTGGATTATCAGGGATATTCAGTTTGTTATTTTCATTAACAGTTATATACGCCATGATTGTTCTTTCTTGTCATTGATTTCACCATTATAGTTTTTTCACAGATATTTGTACCAGTTACAGAAATTATCAGGGAATAATGATTATAAACTATATCAGATCGCTAAGAAGTGCTAAATGAAAGAAATTCCAAACAAATTGGGAAAGTAATTTAGTTTGCAAGTAATATCAAGCGTTGCGTTATGAGGAACATCGTTCTTGGGCTCATGTTTGGTGATGAAGGTAAGGGCAAGGTCATAGACTTTCTTACTGATGAAAAGACAACGGTAATAAGGTTCAATGGAGGAACAAATGCAGGGCACACAGTAGTAACTTCGAGAGGAAAATTCAAGTTTCATCTACTGCCATCTGGTGCGTTAAGGGCCTCTGATGTAGTGCTGGGGAATGGAATGGTCATAGACCCCTTTGCTCTAAAAGAAGAATTGGACATCTATAAATTGGAAAATGCCAACTTGAGGATCATGATAAGCAAGGCTGCTGGTGTTGTAACACCAATTCATGTCTTCATTGACAAGAAGCAGGAGCAGTTGAGGGGTGATCTCAAAATTGGGACAACCTCCAAGGGAATCGGTCCATGTTACGAAGACAAATTTTCAAGGAATGGCATCAGGATGGGAGATCTTGTCGATAAGCAGACCATAATGGCCAAGCTGAGGCTCATAACAACCATGAGGCAGCAACTGCTCGAGGGAAGTGACTATTTAAGCACTCAATCTCTTGAAAAATTAGCAGAGGATCTTTACAAGGTTGGTAAATTCATCGAACCCTTGATGTGCAACACTGAACTTTTCCTCGAGAAAAAAAAATCAGAAGGAAATCTTCTATTCGAGGGTGGACACGGTGCCCTCCTGGACATTGATTTTGGAGTGTACCCATATGTCACTTCTTCAAACACCATGTCAGGGGGGTCAATGACCGGTAGTGGTTTTAGCCTCAGGAAGATCAATAACATAATCGGGGTTACCAAATCATACATATCAAAGGTTGGAGAGGGGCCATTCCCTACAGAAATATCAGGTTCAGCTGCCGACTCGATCCGGGAAGCTGGCGGGGAATATGGGACAACGACAGGAAGGCCAAGGCGCATTGGATGGCTTGACATCCCTCTCCTTAAGTATTCCATAATGCTGAATGATGTGGATGTGCTTGCAATGACGATGCTTGATGTAATCGGAAAACAGAAGAGCATTCTCATATGTGAATCATACAGGGAGAATTTTGATTCGCCGGTGCAGGCAATGATAGACAAGAAGTCAGCAACTCCTGAATACATTGAAATGGCAAGTTGGGGAGAAATCCCAGAGTCTGAGGTTGATGAAATGATCCTGAAAGGGTATTATGGCCTTCCACAGGAAATGAAAGATTTCATCACAAAGGTAGAATCCCTCACAGGAAAGGAGATAGGAATAATTTCTATCGGACAGAGACGGGAGAGAACGATAATACGTGAAAAATGGAAAAGTATTCTTAAATGAAGTGATTGCAGAATATGTCAGAAGCTAGAATCGTCAGGGCACCAAGAGGAAAAGAACTTAACGCCAGAGGATGGCAGCAAGAGGCTGCTCTCAGGCTTCTAATGAATAACCTGGATCCGGAAGTGGCAAAGGATCCGGACAATCTTATTGTTTACGGTGGGAAAGGAAAGGCCGCAAGAACATGGGATGATTTTGATGAGATTGTCAACATGCTTAAGGAGCTATATTCAGATGAAACATTGATCATACAATCTGGGAGGCCACAAGGGGCATTTAAAACAACTAAAGACAGCCCAAGAGTCATAATAGTGAATTCACAAATAGTACCCAGATGGGCTACGGATGATATATTCTGGGAACTTGAGAGAAAGGGCCTGACAATGTTTGGGCAAATGACTGCCGGAAGTTGGATTTATATAGGAACACAGGGAGTGCTTCAGGGAACGTATGAAACTCTGTGGGCATTAGCGAAACAGGAATTTGGGGAAGAATCTCTGAAGGGAAGATGGGTTCTTTCATCAGGACTTGGTGAAATGGGTGGAGCACAGCCTCTCGCAACCACTATGAATGATGGTGTTGGCATATTCATCGATGTTGACCAATCCAAGATTGACAGGAGGATAAGGGGCAAATACCTGGACATAGAGGCAAAGACACTGGAGGAGGCTCTGAAAATAAAGGATGAATACATTGCCGGAAAGAAACCCATATCCATAGGTCTTCTGGGAAACGCAGCAACTATATATAGGGAGCTGGCAGACAGGAAGATAGCCCCAGACGTGGTTACAGATCAAACCGCTGCCCATGATCTTAACCTTGGGTATATACCTGAAGGATATTCAGTGGAATCGGCAAACGAATTCAGGCTCTCCAACCATTCAGAATACACGAAAAAAGTTTATGAATCAATCGTAAAGGAAACCAAGGCAATCATGGATTTCAAGAAGATGGGTTCAAAGGTTTTCGACTATGGAAACAATCTGAGGACAAGGGCATTTGAAGGAGGGTACAAGGATGCTTTCGAGATTCCGGGATATGTTCCCGCTTATATCAGGGACTTATTCAGCATTGGGTCTGGGCCATTCAGGTGGGTTGCACTTTCAGGAGAAAAGGAGGATATATTTGCAATCGACGAAGCCATAAAATACCACCTTGGATACGATGAACACCTTGTGAAATGGTTGAATCTTGCCAGGGAGAAGGTAAAGTTTCAGGGGCTTCCTGCAAGAATTTGCTATGCATCATATGGCCAGAGGGAAAAAATTGGTCTCATCATAAACGATCTGGTGAAATCAGGAAAAGTATCCGCACCGGTCGCAATCGGAAGGGATCACCACGATACAGGTTCCGTAGCTTCTCCGTTCAGGGAAACGGAAAAGATGAAGGATGGAAGCGATGCAATAGCTGATTGGCCGATTCTGAACGCATTGCTTAATGCAATATCTGGTGCCACATGGGTTTCAGTCCATCATGGAGGGGGAACAGGAATAGGCAACTCAATACATTCCGGTTTTGTGTTAGTTGCGGACGGATCAAAAGAAGCAGAGGACAAAATTAAGAGAGTGCTAAACGCAGATCCTGGAATGGGTGTGATAAGGCACGCTGACGCCGGATATGAGAAATCCAGAGAATTGATTGCGAAGGGCGTTAAATTTAAGAGGCCATATTTCAAATCAAACACTCCTCCATAAAGGAAACGGCTTCAAGGCACGCACAATTCCCATAGGTCTGTCCTTAAGACTCAAATTTCTTTTGGAAATACTTGGGAATTAAGACCTATTTATGCACTATCAGCTGTTTTTCCTATGGGTAGATGCATATATTTTCTCCCTGCCTCTGGGGTTGCATATGACCTATTTAATCATATTGCATAAAAAAGTTGCAGTGGCATTCCTTGGAACCCTTCTTTGCCTTGTTTCATCGATAGAATTAAAACGCGCTAGTATGTGAAAGCAGTGAGACAGCCAATTTGATATGAATTCAGATAAATATTCATATCTATTTATTTAAAGAAAATTCTGCGAAAGATATATATGATCTCCATGAATGTGGGAATACCTTTGCGATGATTGATATTTATGAGCGATCTTCTTCCTGAGCTAGAACAAAAGAGAGAACTTTTACGTAATATGGTTGAAGAGCATATTCGTAAGAGAGACGATGCTGCTGATGAGAGCCATTATTATGCTGAAGAGCGTGACAAGCTAAACCAGAAAGTCCGCGAAATGCGGGAAGAAGTTAAGAAAAAAATAATGGAAAAAGGGCAACTCATTGAAAAAGTTCAAAAGATGAGGGATGAAAAAGAAGCTCATTACAGTAATCTCGCCGAGACCAGAAAGGAATACAGAAAAATAAGAGATTCTATCAAGACTCAGGGTATTGACCCAAAGGATTTGAGGATGAAGGAGAGAGATCTCCAGAAGCTTGAACTCAAGCAGCAGACCACCCAAATGAAGAAGGAAGAGGAGCAGAAGGTTGTAAGAGAAATTAGAAGGCTTACAAATGAACTTAAGAAATTAAAGGCTGCCCGTGAAGACGAGTTAAAAGAAAACGATACCATAAAAGGCGTTACAGACAAGCTTAGCGCTGAGAGAAAGACCGTAGATGATTTTAAGAAGGAAATAGAAGGGATATCAAACCAAATCAATCAAATTAGTGACGAGATAAACACTGCGCTTCAGGAACTTGATGAAACAAGGAAAAAAGCAGATGAGTTTCATGAGTTGTTTATAAAGTATAATAAAGAATCTGAGAAAGAACACGATGCTTTTATTAAAGCCAAAAACGAATTAAGGGACCTTGAAAAAGTTTTAGGCTCAATCAAGACGAAGGCCAGGGCAACTAGAAAGAAGGAAAAAGAAGGAGAATTGCAGGAAAAAGCGGTTACCCTTTTTGACAAATTCAAGAATGGTGAACAATTAACAACAGAAGATCTCCTTATTCTTCAGAAGGCAGGCTTCCTTTAACCTTACTTTAAAGGGACAAGTTTCAGGTAAGCTTAACTGTCATTTACCATCTGATCTGAGGATAGGGCAACATTATACACTCTTGAACCGCTTTGAAGGCTAAGATCGGGTGAAATTACACTCTCGTGGATAATGCAGTCAGAACCAATCGTGGTGTTTCTCATTAGAACCGATTTGTAAACTTTTGATCCTGATCTTACTCTTGAACATTCCATTATTATTGAATCTTCGATATCGACGTTTTCTCCGATTTCGACATTATTATAGATTGCAGATCCGCGAATTGTACCGCCCTCTCCAATCTTGACTTTTTCGGAAATGAATGTGGGACCGACAAGTTTAGTATTTTTTAAATTTTCCGAATTCCTGATTATAAATTTACCCTCGGTGTTCTCGGAGTTTATTGTCTTTCCATATTTTTCAACCATTATCTGGTTTGCTCTTATCATGTCCTTTGGCCTACCCGTATCAAGCCAGGTGCCATTCCCTTTGTATCCGTATATATCGATCCCCTTCTTCATCAGTTTAGGAAACAGATCCTTAGAAAAATCAAACTGGGATCCATCAGGAATTTCATCAAGTATCTCTGGCTCTATAACATAAATGCCGGCATTGACCAGGTTGGAAAAAATCTCCTCTTTCGATGGTTTTTCCAAGAATCTCACTATCTTTCCATTTTTCAGTTCAACAATGCCCATTTGAGATGGATCTTCAACTTCAGAAAGAACGATTGTTATCTTAGCTTTGGAGTTTCTGTGAAATTCTAAAATTTCCTTTATGTCAAAATCTGCCAATACATCTCCACTCCCAACTATGAATGTATCATCAATGAATCTTGACACAAGTTTTATGCCACCTGCAGTTCCAGCAGGCTCCTTTTCCACTGAAAATAATATGTTTTGATGCTGGTCCTTATATTCAAGGACCCCGGTTATCAGGGATTCAAATTTATATCCAGTCGTTATAATTACGTCATTGATGCCAGCTCTGCTGTAGGCATCTAGGGAATAGCCTATACATGGCCTCCCCGCTATGGGAACTAGCGGTTTCGGTATTGAATATGTGATTGGCCTGAGCCTGGTCCCTTTTCCTCCTGCCATTAAAACTGCTTTGACTCCCATAGGAACCTTATAGGTAAATTTCTAATTAAGTTTTTATCATGACGACCTTCAAATTCTTTAAAGATCGAACGCACTGGGTGTATGCGTCATGATCATGGAGTGGATCATACAGTATAACTACAATACTTTTGCAAAACGACCTCAAAACATAATGAATTTAAGCTTCTTTCCAATGTCTGTCCGACAGTTGTATGACTTCTAAAGGTTCTGTTGCATCCATAACTAATATGATCAGTGAATTTTCTGATCTCATGACAGCTGGAATGAAGAAAAAGGTAAAGAAACATTTCAGGGAATACATGCTGGGCATAATGATACCACCTGAAATAAGAAGGAAGAGTATTTCCAACATATCCTCACTTATATCAAAATGTGATCAGAGCACGTTGAATCGGTCATTTCATGCGGTTGATTCAGCAGCACTTGAACAGAATTATATTTCATATTTGAAAGCGAGGATCGGTACCCACCGTGTTGAGTTCATAGGTGACGATACAATTCTTGGGCATCCGGGTTCAAAGGTCATGGAGAATGTGGGATGGTTTTTTGATCATGCATCGGGAAACAATGTGCTTGCACACCAGCCGGTAACAACGATGCTTCACGATCTTGACACGGGTGAATCCTATCCCTTCCTTACGAGAATGTACGTGAAGGAGAATAAAGATGGAAATGAAAACAATGGATTCAAGACCAAACTTGAGATCATGGAAGAATTGTTTGGAATTGCCTCCATGAATTTCAATATGAAAGGAAAGGTTGTCGATTCATGGTATTCAAGCTTCTCATTCCTTGGAGAGCATTTCACCACTGAACTGAAGTCAAACAGGAAGGCATCATTCCAGGAACTCGGAAAGATGACACTAAAGAACAAAGATATGTTCTACACAATAGATGAGATCCTGCAAACCGCATTCCTGATGTATAATAACGATACCGGTATTCTATCGGAATTTCCACTATACCGTTCGTTCAATGTCTGGTTAACTAATGGTAAACCCGCTAATCTTGTCGTTCTCTACAATCCTGAAAACAGAAGGAAGAAGTTCCTTGTTTCAGACTATCTTGAAGACGATGACATTATGGTTGCATGGAAACACCGCTGGTCGATTGAAACATTTCATAATGATGCAAAGGATCTGGGTATGGGAGAGTATCAGGTTCGCGATGGTGAAGGGTCACTTATACACGTGAGGATCACCATGGCGGCCTTTACTCTCCTCTCCTTGATGAATAAAGCATCGATGAAATTGTTTGGAAAGATTACAAAGACCATAGGTGAATGCTCCAGAGCCATAAAGGAGGTTCTAATTCTCAAAAGAAACTACAAATCGAGGTTATTTTCAGGATAAACGCAAAAGTATTGTAACTACATTGAATATATCGGCAATTCCTCTTGCATTTTTCTTCAGGAAATCAATAATTACCTCTTGGGTTTATTTCCACTGGTATTTCACGAGCTGGATACAGTGATGGTATGATGGTACACATGATGTGGGCCATTGATTATAGGCCATAATTTTGCCTTTGTGCAACTGCCGCAAGCATTAGGTCCGTTTTATTTCAAATTTTGCAAAAAGTGGGATTTTCCCACTCGGAATCGTTAAATTAACTTGACTTATCAGGACTAAGAGTATTTCATGAAATCTAAGGCTGCATTAGTAATAGTTACAACATTATTTCTGCTATTTAGTGGATTACTGGTAGTAACAACGCACGTAAACTTCTCACTAGCGAATGTTAATCAATCTGCAAATGCAGATAAATTGGTAATTTCAAAATCATATGCGACAGCAATAGATTCAAATATCCCTTCAACGAGCCAGATAGGAGTTGTAGATACTATCAGCATAAGTCCCTTTGATTCTCCCATTGGAGCAGCATTCGACAGCTCTAATGGGTATGTGTATGTCACGAATTTTGATTCTAACAATGTATCGGTCATAAACGGTTCTACGAACACAGTGATCAAGACTATCGGCGTAGGAGCATATCCGGATGGAGTAGCTTTCGATAGCTCCAATGGTTATGTATATGTCACGAATTTTTTGTCTAACAGCGTATCCGTCATAAACGGCACAACGAATAAAGTGATCAATACAATCAGCGTTGGATGTAAACCACGCGAGGCAGCATTTGACAGCTCGAATGGATATGTTTATATCACAAATTTTAACTCCAAAAATGTATCTGTCATAAACGGTGCTACGAACACAGTGATCAAGAATATCGGAGTAGGG
>JAJZXT010000073.1 GCA_021806355.1 Thermoplasmata archaeon | reverse complement strand
GCATCATTCTCGATAATTCAGGGAAATTCTATTTGGCAGAACATAACACTTTCTCCTGCGAATTTTTATAAGACAACAGGCAAGACGGTGGCAACAAATGGATCCACAATTTCCAATGTTCTTATTGTATTTCATGCATTCTTCGGGAATTACACAACTACTTCTGGCAGCAACGGTTTCTTTTCTACTAACCTGCCGAACGCCATGTATATATCAATAACATTGAAGGGAGGTTACCATAAATTTCCCAAACCATTATTCTTTAATGTAAGTGGAAATAGCAAATCCCTCACATTAACGATGAATAAGACGAACCAGATTATATATTTCAACGTGAGCGGGTATATTTTTAACAAGCTTGGAAAGCCTGTTAATGGGGCTTCTGTAAGTGATATTTACCTTGGAAATGGAACCACTGTCCCCAAGACAGTTGCGAACGCTACATCAATTCTCAACGGATCATATGTAATCAGTGTGCCTGCAGGATATAATATCATATATGCCGGCGGAGCACCATATTTAATAAGTGTAGTTCCAGATGCCATTTCTGGTTTGTCATCACCATCGCAGATATTTTCTAATATTGCATTTACCCCACACATTTTTGTGAACACCACATTATACAATGAAAATGCAACTCTTGTGGCCAAAGATCCTTTTTCACCGACGGGAACAGGCAAAAATGGCACAGCTGCTGTACCGACATATGGCATAGGGCAGGTTAACAGATTCCTCAGAGGCAATTATTCAGCAGTCAATTATGGCATTGGTGTTCCACTTTCCACTCCATCGATAATAGATTTACTTATACAGAACACAAACGAATCACATTCTCCTTTAATTGATTATCCAGTTCTTGTATTGTCAAATATTACCGGCACTAATTATTTTGTCACAGTTTTTACAAATAGTTCAGGCTTTGCGAAAGTTCCGGTATTTTACCAGGGCACCTATAAAATTGTGATCTTTATTCCCGGTTTTAATTCGGGCAACATCACCGTTAATCCAGGACATGTTGATCACGTAAGCTTTTTACCATTAAATGGACAATTCTTCACTGTCTCAGGGTACGTGCACAATAAAATTGATAATCTGCCATTATCCTCCTATACAATATTTAATAATTTATCAGGCGTTTTCCCGGTTAATTTTAGTTATTATGCTGGAAATTCTGCTGGATTTTATAGCTTTGAAGTATTCTATGATACACATTTTCCTTTTCTAACTACCAAGAATGTAAGCGAGCAATTTATTATCCAGGTTAAATACGCAGGCTTTTCTTCAAATTCATTAACTATAGACATGACGAAGGCTGGAAACTTAACCAACAATAATATTTCGCTCTCACCCGTTATTACTATTGGCAATATTGTAAATGGTCAATCCATAAGGATGTGGAATAATGTAACAAGTGGCGTTCCAGGCATAAATCACATAAATGTGACAGAAAACCTGACAAATAGCTATACTGACAAAATTTCCATCACGCATAATTCAATCACCGCTCCATTTCTTTTAAATATCACAGTTAATTCCAGCACTATAAACGTTCCAGATCTCCCATTGGATATATATTTGGGGGTTAATGGAGTGGTATACAATGCAACGGTAATTTCGAATGCAAGCGGGGTGATTCAGATGGATCTATTTTATTCTGGATTATATTATCTGCAGTTCTTTGGAATAACATATGAAACGCCTAACCACAGTTATTCCTTTTCAAACACAGTTCATAATCAGGTTGTTTATATTAATCAAAGGCAGCACAGAACTGTAACAATAAAACTTGAAAATTTATTTGCCCTTAGCCATCCAACGGCACCGGAAAATATAAGTGTAGCAGACAATGCACCGGTAATTTCAAATTCAAATCTTCCGGTTCCAATAACTTCAGGATTCAACAATCCATCGTTTGGAACGGAATTCAATTATACTCTCTCGCAGGGCAATTATTATTTCATCTATGCAGCAACGGGCTTTGTTAAGAAAGCTTTCTATTTCTTTAATAATGTCTCGTCTTTGGTTTCAAGCGATTCAATAAACGTACAGGGTTATGGCATCGTTTTCCAAACCTCAACACCTTTAGCTTATGAACTCTGGGTAAATTCATCCTATAAATCAAGCACTAATTACAATATTAATATTGAAAATTCCATAATTCCAACAGGTTTCCATTCATTGAATATTAGCATTATTGATCCGTTTTTGAGCTATGGCATATATGTTAACGTGTCTAGAGGAAGCCCTTCGCCCATTTTCTTCTGGAATTTCACATCCGCAGATCCTGTTGAATATGTGTGGTATAATTTATCTTCAAATGTCACTCGTGATATTGTGACTCAGGAAACGGAAAAGGGGTCAACTATATACTTCACCAATACAACATTTAAGGCTGCGGCAGGTTACATTTATAAATTTGCTTTTAACATCTCACAACCAAATATTGAATACAATTTGAGCAAGGGAACTGAAGTTCTTTTTGTTCAACTCAATGCTGGGTACATATTACCATCGAAGGCCAATAATCTACCTATAGATCCACTTTTTTATTCTGGCACAACAATAACAATTTCTGTGAGCACTCCTGTATCATCATCCACCCTAACGCTTAATGAATTACCGCTTACTCTCACTTTATGGATGTATGCCACTCAAATAAACCACCAGCACAAGGGTGAATGAAAATGAAAGAAAATGAAAGAACAGAAGATAACAATAAGGATTCGGATGTCATTGATTTTGGCGCAGGAAAGAAACCTGAAAAAACCAGACAGCAGGGGGTACCAACGAAGAAGAAACAGAAAACCTTCGAGAATGAAAAAGTTCACACCGAAAGCATCCCTGAGGAAGTCAAGGTTGATAATTCTCATTATCAGAGAGAAGAGATTAATAAAGACATTAAGCAAAATGGACCAGCGGGACTAAGCCTTTCCCAAAAACCATTTGCGCCAATCGAACTGGCTCCACAGAAAAAGAAAAGATCATGGTGGGGGGGAGGCAAGCATACCAGATCTTCTGAGACAAGAACAGTTGTTGAGATCAAGACCCTTGGAGATATTCCTCCTATTGTAGAGGTAAGGAAGATCATTGGTAATGGTGACAAAAACGAGGGGACGATAAGGGGATTTAATCTGGCAAAGAATGATGTCTCAAGATCATTTGGCATAGCACAAAAGGCCGGAGAAAGTAATAGAAAGTTCCTCATAAGGATTCTAAGGGAAGTAGGTTTGGACATTCCCGAAGAGGCTAACGTTGATAACACTGCTCTCAAGAATGCTATGAGAAACTCGCACACAGGTTCGGAATCAAACAAAATAGACGCATTAAAAAAACTGGCATTCTTCTATATGGATTATTATGAAAGGGCAAAGTTCTCAAATGAAGTTTATTCGACTGGCGATGACATACTTGATAGATTAATGGATCTTTACAACTATCTCGATGTTGCAAAGTTGTATTATCCAACACACGAACCGGTGAGGAGGTAAAGAGGAATTGAGCGGTCTATCCTCAGGGGCGTTGAGTCCTTCGCTTATCATTCCGGAACTGGAGGCAAACCCGTTCATTCTCCTTGCCTTTGCAATACCTCTAATAATTATTATAGGGGCATCAATCGCAATGAGTTTGGGGAAAGGAAGGGCAAAAATCGACTCACCGCCAACGCTCGAACAAAGCAAGGAACAATTCAAGGTTCCCGCAAGTCCATTCAACAGGGAGATGAAATACGTGGAAGATGATGATATTAATCACTTTTTTAAAGCAATTGAGACAGACATGGGAAAGATTCAGGATGTCACAAAAAAGTACGAACGGCTGGTTAAGATATACAAAAAACTCGACATGAGGACAAAGTCCTTTTCAGAGAGAAGGGCAGAGCGCGCAAGGGAAAGGCGTGAAATCGTCTTCAAGGATATTGTGGAAATATACCAATATATAGAGAAGCTCAAAACTAGAGGGTTTGCATATGGAGATAAAGGAAAAAAGGCTTGAAGAAATAAATTTGGATTCTCTGCAGGAAGTAAGGAATATAGTCTATTCCATGCAGAGCGAAATAGGTCAACGGGTAATTGGATACGAAAAGATCGTGATGTTCATGCTGATCAGTTTGATCAGCAGTAATCACATAATGCTTGAAGGCGTTCCCGGGTTAGCAAAAACCTATCTTGCAAACGAGTTCTCAAAGCATTTGAATGTTGTTTTCAAAAGGATCCAGTTCACTCCGGATATGCTCCCCTCAGATGTAACAGGCAACATGATATTCAACCTTGAAACCAGAAAACTGGAATTCAGGCCAGGACCGGTTTTTTGCAATGTGCTTCTTGCCGATGAAATCAACAGGACTCCTGCCAAGGTTCAGTCTGCACTTCTTGAAACGATGGAGGAGAAACAGGTTTCAGTGTGGGGGGAGATAAAACTACTTCCAAAACCTTTCATCGTTATTGCAACACAGAATCCAATTGAGCAGGAGGGAACTTTCCCCGTAGCTGAAGCTCTCATGGACAGATTTCTTTTCAGATACATACTGACATATCCCACAAGGGAGCAGGAGCTGAGCATGCTGGGAAGGGATCTGAGGCCGTTGAGCACCATGAGCTACCTTGATCCTGATAAAATATTGCAATTAAGAGACCTGGTAGATCATGTATACATATCCAAGGATATCCAGTCTTACATGGTGGATTTCATCAGGAAAACAAGGGAAAGCAGCAAAATATACCTGGGGGCAAGCCCGCGAACCACAGTAAAGTTCATGAATGCTGCCAGGGCAAATGCGCTTATAAATGGCAGATCTTACGTGATTCCTGAGGATATATCATACATGGCACATGAACTGCTGAATCACAGGATTATATTAAGGCCAGAGGCGCTTGTGGATTCATCCGATAATCCTGTAGAGGCTGCCTATAAAGTAATAGATGAAGTGATGTCAGAGGTAGAACCTCCAAAATGATAAAAAAAACCGGTTATGCTGTAATAGCTGCCCTAATTTACGGAATATTCGAGTCAATAATATACAGTGTATACGGTTTTGAGTTTTTAACGGTATTCTTCCTTCTTATCTTTTTCTCCGTTGTCCTGAATATCATTGCATTTAACAATCGAATTGGAAAAAACCTCAAATATATAAAAGTGAGGCGGGAACTGCAGAATGACGTGATGAGAAAGAAGGATAAGACTAAGGTCAACCTCTATTTCAGGAATGATTCAAGACAGAAATTATATTTCAATTATTTCGACACGCTTTCTGATGTTTTCAGCCTTTATGGAGATTATTCTGGTTTTGTAAGCATAAAGCCCGGTCAAGTTATAGAGAAGCATTACGAAATTGCGCCAAATTCAATAGGGAAATACAAGGTTGGGCCTATAAAGATTTATTCGGAAGATCCAATGAGGCTGTCTTTTATTCAGATGGTTTCGGAAAAAATTGATGAGGTCAAGGTGGGGCCATCCTCTTCAGATACATTTACGCAAAGGAGCGAAAGACTGAGCAACTTCATATTTACTACCGGTATCCACAGGTCTGCAAAGGCTGGCCAGGGATACAATTTCTTTGGCGTGAGGCAATACAACGAGTCGGATGATTTCAGGCACGTTGCGTGGACAAAGTATGGTATTCTCAATGGCGACGACTTGTATGTGAAGGAATGGGAGGAAGAAAGGCAGATTGACGTCCTGTTCCTGATTGACTACAGCATAGGAACGAACATTGGTGACCAGAACAGGAGGCTCTATGACACTTTTCTTGCTAGCGTGATTAATGCCTCATATATCATCTTTAAGAATAGGGATGGTGTTGGGTATATCCTTCATTCCAGTGTCCATGACATATTCATTCCACCGGTGAAATCTTCAAAGGTTGTAAACAAGCTTGAAAGGGCAGTAGCTGAGATAAGGCCCGAAGGCACATTTTCCATATCAAGTGCAACAGAGTCTATTCGCAGGAATTTGAGGAAAAATGCAATGGTCCTGACCCTGATGTCACCACATTACGCTATCCTGGACAAGGATCTGGTTCCTAAGGATGTCCTTTCTGGCAAGCAGCAGTATAACTATATAATGGATCCGAGGGGGTACTACGTTGAATCTGACAATAATGCCATAATGGACCTCACTGAAACACTGTATAACTCAGAAAGGGCAAGACTGGAAACTGTGGCACGCGCTTATAACCATCTCGGATTGAGGGTGCAGGTCACGAATGAAGGCACAATCCTTCCAAAAATGATTGCAGATTATACCACTGGAAGAATGGCAAACAGGGGTGCCTGATCAAATGATAAAGGAACGGTTGGTGCAGATAATTTCAAACATTCTCATTCTTTCGCCCGTGATTTATTCATTTTACTATGTGCAAAGCAACGTTATTTCATATGTTATGTACCCCATCAACTGGATAATATTCGCCATACCGGTCATAAAGAATGTAATACCAAAATATGGAAAATTCGTATATCCACTAGCTTTTCTCTTCACGTTCACCTACTTTTTCCTTGTCTTTCTCCATCTCATCGTCGTAAAGAATTACCTCATCTTGCAATACTTCAATGCCCCGATTACAAATCTAACCTACGTTGAAAACCTGGTATTCACGTTCTTCACGTCGCTTCCATTCATTTTTATCGTAGAGGGGGCATTCTCAATGAAGCTTCAAAGAATACTCAGCTATCTTGTAATAGGAATGGCTGATCTTCTGGACATGGTTGTAGCAATCCAGATGAATTCCCTTCTTGGAGGAAACATAATAACTTCCTTTACCTATGCAAACGCTCTTTTTGGCATGAACCTTTACACTCTTTTCTTCTTCGGGTATGAATTCATAAGCATCATATTTCATGTCAGCACTGCTTTCAACAATGCTTTGGATATCGCCTTCATCATATCAATTATAGGAGTCATTTCTTACTTCTTCTTTGTTTCAGAGGGGAGAAAAAGGGTACATATGGACGGTATCGCCTACGGTTTCCTTTATGGAGGCATGATTACTGTCATCGTTTCCTATGCCATCGGTTTTGCAAGCGGATCCTTTGAGGAACTCATGATCATAGCAATCGCCATACTCGTTTCCCTTATATGGCTGAGGCGTTCATCAAAACAAAAAAACTTTGGACTTGGAGAGATGGAGTCTAATGCCATCGAAGACACTGGCCGTTAACAACGGAATAATTATTGGATTCAAGGGAAGTTTCAAGCCGTATAAGGGAAGCATACTTTCCGAGGGCGGAAAAATCAAAGAGATTTCTGATACGGAATTTGATGCGGATAGTGTGATAGATGCCAATTCAAAACTTATTTTTCCCGGATTCATAAACACGCACAATCATGTTGCAATGTCAAGGTTCAAGGGACTCCTGGACGATGTAAAACTCTCAGAATTCCTTGAAAGAACCTTTAAATTAGACGCGGGAAGAACAGATGACGATATCTACAATTCTTCTGTCATCGGTATATTGGAGATGATTGAATCAGGCACAACATCGTTCGCAGACCTTTACTACTCTGAGGACGTAATTGCAAGAGCAGTCCAGGATACAGGCATCAGGGGGTTTCTTTCATGGAACACGCTGGATAAGGAATTCACAACGCAATCGGGCGACCCACTCGACAATGCGGAAAACTTCATAAAGGCCAATAAGGGAAAGAACAGCATGATCCATCCTTCTATTGGGGTGCAGGGAATCTATGTTGCCTCAGATGCAACATACGAGTCTGCCCTTGGAATTGCAAAGAAGCATGGCACAATTATCCACACTCATCTTGCGGAGACCCGGGAGGAAGTCAATAACTGCCTTAAATCAAGAGGTAAACGGCCAACGGAAAAACTTGCCGACATCGGATTCCTTAATGAAAATCTCCTCGCAGCGCATACCGTGTGGGTCAACCTGTCGGAGATCAGGTCACTGGGAAAGAATGGTGTCAGCATATCATGGAATTCAGTAAGCAATGAAAAGCTTGGCGTAGGGGGCCTTCCACCCATTCCTGAAATGGTCGAAATGGGCGTTAACATTTCCATGGGTACAGACAGCAACGGAAGCAACAACTCCCTCGATATGTTCAGCGTTGTGAAGAACTCGGCAATATCCATGAAGAATTCAAGATGGGATCCATCACTGATAAGTGTATCACAGGCTCTTGAAATGGCAACAGTCAACGGGGCCAGGGCACTCCACGATGATACAATAGGATCCATAGACGTTGGCAAGAAGGCGGACTTCGTTGTAATTAATTCAGATTCTGCAAACATGATTCCAACCAACTTTAACAATGCAGTCAATAACATTGTATACAGTGCCAATCCTGCTAATGTTGAAACGGTGGTTATTGAGGGAAGGATCCTTAAGGAGAATTTCAGGTTGTCTGACAATCTTCAGAAGTTGAGAAAATCTGCCTTGAAGTACCTGCTTGCCACTTTTAAGTAAAATACGCAGCAAAATCAAAAAAGAAAGCGCTTAGATTCTGACCTTGAAATTTCTCAGCCATTCTATGTCACTCTCATATAGCTGGCGCAGATCTTCCAGCCCATAATAGGTGAGGGCGAGCCTTTCCAATCCCAATCCCCAGGCCATGACAGGGTATTTTATCCCTAGCGGCTTGAGAACCTCCGGCCTGAAAATTCCCGATCCACCAAGTTCAACATCCTTTCCATTTATCCTGACAACGACATCCATGCTGGGCTCCGTGTATGGATAGTACGAAGGAACCAATCTTATATCCCTGAATCCCAGCCGTTCATAGAAATACTTCAGGAACCACTTCAGGGTAGCAAGTGAGGTCTGCCTTGATTGAACTGCCCCTTCTATCTGGTGGAATTCTGCAAGATGTTTCCAGTCCACGCTTTCGTGCCTGAAAACTTTATCAACGGAAAAAAACCCGCATTCCTCATTCTTATGCCTCGCAAGATATCTGATAGTGTTTGGTGTCGTGTGAGTTCTTAAGACAAGTTTCTTTGATTCCTCAAGGTTCCACTTCCCACCATAGCCCTTATACCCGGCAAGGCCATTGGTCTGTATTCTTCCAAACTTCCTGAAAAGTTTTATCTCCTCCTCAGAAAATTCAGGTCTATTCTTGGAACTCAGGTAGAATGTGTCCTGCATATCTCTTGCCGGGTGATCCTGCGGAATAAATAGTGAATCCATGTTCCATCCTGTTGATTCAACGTAGTTGCCAACCATTTCTGTAAAACCCATCTCAAGGAATATACTCCTGATTTCCCGGATAAGGTAATCCAGAGGATGCCTGCCAACCCTCTCAACATGTTTTCCGTGAAGGTTAAGATCGTATTTCCTCAGCGCTTTATCTCTCCATGATCCACTAAGAAGAATTTCAGGGGATATCTCACCTATAGTTTGCCTGCTTGGGTTTGACTTCACATATTCTTTTCCCGGTTCCCTGATCTGGAATATCTTTCTTGAAATTTGTTTCTTGACTATGACATTGCCCCTTTTTAAGAGATGATCAAGAATCTTATCCCCTGTTCCCCTTTGGAGGGTCCCATCCTTTATTTTTTCCAGGATCTCCCTCCTCTCTTCTATCTCCTTTAACGCTTTTGAACCTTTACTATCGTCCCATGCCAGTTTCCCATTCATGGGTGGGAAGCCCAGCTTCGCCGCTTGGGCAAGCGCTATTCTATTCGATGGCTCCCTGAAAATAGATGCAATTTCATTAACTGGTATCTCCTTCCTCTCCCTAAGAAGGGAAATGAGCCTTTCCTCAGGAAATTGATCTTCAAGATATAAAAAGCCCTCCTCTCCCAGTTCATATCTGGTTTCCTTTTCTTCTATAATGTCAATGAGACCCTTAATTTTGAGCCAGGAGGAAGCGCTCCTAATCTCCTCCGCAGAAAGGCCGGAATTCAACGCATTTTCTTCAGGAATCGTAGAATCCGGTCCCTTTTCAAAGAGAAAGAATAGCAGGATGCTCTCATTTTCGCTGATTTCCACAAATCCAAAGCTAATAATTTGATTTAACCTTTGCGAGCAGCACCAGAATCTTCATTAGATTCCGGATGGAGGGGTTTGATTTGTTTAACTTCTTTCAGGACATTATTAGCCACGCTTTTATGGGAATAAGTGATGTTTGAATGGAAAAATATGTCTGGCAGGGAGGGTTCAAAAGGGCCGTATGGGGATGAATCAAAGGCAGGGGACCTTAATCGCATTGAATTCTGAACCATGAAAACACATAAGCTGTCAATGCCATGAAAGGAGAAGTAAATTTATCCTGAAGGGAACAATGGAAAAATTCATATCTTCACCCTTCGCTTTCAGATCAACATATTTAAGCTATATTCGCATAAGTAAAGGTTGAAAGAGTTGCAGATTGAGAAAGATGTCTATCTCAGCGAACTGGGATGCATATATCTTTCTGATGAGTCGTCCGTTGTCATATCAGATCTCCACCTTGGTTTTGAGGAAGAGATGAACCTTCATGGACTGTACCTTCCAAAGCTGCAGCGAGACCATGTAGAGGGAACCGTTGAAAAGATTATAGAGAGATATGATCCAAGAAGGATAATAATAAATGGTGATTTTAAGCAGGAATTTTCCAGGAACCTTTCCCAGGAATGGACAGATGTCATTCACTTCATAGAACGCTTTGAGAAAAGGGTAGAGCTCTATTTTGTCAGGGGAAACCACGACAATTACCTGAAATCAATACTTTCAAAGAAAAATCTTGTCTTGTCAGAAACGTATGAAAACGAGAGATATTTTATCTATCATGGGGATTCTGACAGGTCCTTCAGGAAGTTGACGATTTTAGGTCACGAACATCCATCGGTCGTCCTCAGGGATAAGGTTGGAGGA
>JAJZXT010000002.1 GCA_021806355.1 Thermoplasmata archaeon | reverse complement strand
TCGCGAAATTCTGTGGCAGTAAATGTAACGCTTGGAAGATATGCGATGGATTGACTCCCATTCATAACGGGTTGGTCGGTCAATATGCTGCTTAAACTGGTCATACTCCCAGTATTAAATGATCCGGATGTGGAATCCTCTATTTGCGTATTGACATCGTTAACTTGGCACGCTTCGGCTGTGTTGAAATGCATGTCATTTACCGCACCTACATCAGTATATGAAACTTCAAATTCTGAGTTAGATGGCAGTTTCATTGTAGCTATTGCGAGCGGGAGAATGCCAGTCCACGATTTCTCTGTTATGGATTGTACGATAGTACCGTTGGTCTTGTAATAATTCGGGCAGCAATCAGGAATATAAGAATTCGGTCCACAATTACCACCAGGTTCTCCGATAATCCCGCCGGTGTGCGCCTTGCTTAACAACCTTTTATCGTGAAGAAGGGTAATGTTGAATGGCCCGACATATGAAGGATGGGAAAGGTTGAAGAATATCTGTGATTTCAATGAGATCGATGGTGCAGTTATACTTGTCCTGAATGCCTGCATATCGTTGAAAACTGCATTGAACGGTGAATATGCTATATTGTTGTAATATCTGTATTCATATATTGTTCCATTGACGATGAATGAATATTCAGCCTGAAGCATTACCGATACCTCGCTCCGGTTGGATATTCCGCTTGCCCTCCATTGCCTTGCTATATTGAATAAATTAGTTCCAAGGTATGATGAGAAGTTCCCGTTTGATGAACCTCTTCCGGTCATTATAGATACCACATATGGATTGTTTGTCATGTTCACGTTGGTCATGTTGACAAGTTTACCCTCAGGAGTTAGATTCAACCCCATCGGTATGTCAGATATGAGTGAGAAAAACACGTTCTGGCTGTTGTAATACTCCTTTATATTCGTTGAACCGTTGACAAAAGGTGCTATTCCCGGTGGTGTGCCTGTGAATCTAACAGATATATTCACCGGTATTCCGGAATGGTATTGCGTGGAATGTGTATATGTGATATACAAACCAACAGAACCGATCATTACAATGGCCGCAACCAGTGCAAACGTAGTGCGTTTTCTTTTCTTAGCCGATTCAAGGAGAGAGTGCATCTTTCCCTTCACCGTGTCTATATTTAGATGGCTTTTTACCTCTTTCATTGTGACGATATTCACCCCCCCCCCTATATAAATGTAGTGTGATATATAGTGACATGGTCATATTTCATTAGTAATTGTATAGTTATATTACCCAAATCCAAACGATTCTCTTCTCTATATTTTATCTATCTCAACAAACATGCTTTTTCATGTAATGTTCATCTCAACTGGGGCATTTTGGCCGTTTTCTATCTTCTGTTCACCATGCTGGTGAAGATTGCGAAAAGGTTGGCGAACCCGTCATGCCATGTATTGAGTTTCGGTTTCGTGATCCTTAGGCCATATCTGATTGGAACCTCTATCATCGTACCGCGAATAAGTGCCTCTATCTTTATATCCTGAGAGAAGGACATCCCATCACTGAGACGCACCATCTTGTTGTAAATCTCGCGCCTGAACAGCCACATTCCACTCTGGGAGTCAACTACATGGAATCCGTATAAAAGAAATATTGACAGGTTAAGGACACTATTCCCAATATAATGGAGATTGGTATAAGAATTCTGGTTTCTCAGTGTCATCCTGTCACATGAAATAAAATCAACATCATTGATCCTCAGAAGTTCAATCAGTGTTCCTACAATTTCCGAAGGGTAAGTGCCGTCCCCGTCCAGGCAGAGGACCAGTTCACCTGTGCTCCTTGGAATCCCCGTCTTGTAAGCAACGCCATAACCCCTTCTGGGCTCTTCTATGACCACTGCACCCTTCTCTCTGGCTATTTCCCTTGTCTTGTCTTTTGAATTTGTGTCCACGACAATAATTTCCTTTGGAGAGAGATAACTGAGGCTGTCTATTACCTGCCCTATGGTCTTCTCTTCATTCATTGTCGGAATTATGATGCTTAGCGTCCCCTGTTCCAATTGCCTTCCAATGTGTGATATAATTCAGCATAAAATATCTTCTATGCAATGCGTCCCTGAATAGTATCTTTTTTGTGCGAAAAAATCAGGAGGGCAGAATTCTCGATACACCATTCCTGCTCTCAACCGTGTAAGATATGTCTGCAGCGGTATTAAGTTCAGTATGATGCGTTATTACAATGAGTTGCGGCACGATGCCCTCATCCCTGAGGGAATAGGAGATGATGTCTTTCAGGTCATTGCGCCTGTCCTCGTCGAGAAAGTTCGTGGGCTCGTCCATCAATAAGACACTGATGTTTGATATGAGGTATTTTGCCATGGCCATTCTCAGGGCTATTGCAACGGCTGTTCTTTCACCACCACTCAACTGCTGAAGCTCCTTTACCGAACCGTTCTGGAATACCTCTATGTCCAGATCCTCCGTTACCTTGACGCCCTCAACCGACAGGTTGAAATGGGACATCAGTTCCGTTGTCATATTTGTAATGAATTGGGAAGACCTTATTCTTATCAGCCTTGGAAGCCCATCCCTCCTGAATGCGGGAATGAGCTTTTCCAGATGCGTTAAACTTTTTCTAAGGTTGTTGAGCATCGCAATTTTCCCGCTGTTTTCTTCCATCTTCAATTTTATTCTGTCCAGTTCCCTGCTTTCCCCTTCTTTTCTTGTTACCAGCCTTGTGATCGACTCGTTTATTGACTTTGATGCTTCGCGCTGCAATGCAAGATCCTGCTCTGCACTGCTCAGAAGATTGACATCGGCAGAAATTGCCCCGTATTCCTTATTCCTCTTCTCCAGTTCCTGATTCGTATCATCCAGTTCTTTCTTGTCTGAAAGGATGTTTTTTCTCTGTTCCTCTATGCCGCCAATTTTTTTCTTGATTGCTTCAATCTTTCTTTCCGCCATTCCGGAGGTTTCTATGTCTTCATGGGATGGAATGAAACCTGTTTCTTCTGCAATATTGGCGTTTTCTTTCATGATTTCAGAAATCTTCTGGTTTTTATTGGATTCCTTTTCCCTGATTCCTTTCATGTCAAATGAATCGCTGAGTACCTTGAGGCGTGCATATTCCTTCCATTTACCTTCTAATTTCTTCAGGTTATCCCTTGTTTTCGCCAACTCATCATCCCTTGCATTATAAGTTTCAAAACTGCCCTTCAGTTTATCCAGTTCTGCTGATATGGAATCAATCTCCTTTGTGAGTTCAAGATTCTTTCCTTCCAGTGATGAAAGCTTTCCCAAAACCTCGTTGTTAATGAAATCCAGCAATTCTCTAATCTTTGAAATCTTGGTGCCTGCCGCTGCCATGAAGCTTTCCGAACCTGCAATCGCCGATTTGAGCTCAGCCTCCCTGTTACGGTATTCCTCAATGATATCTCTTCTGTGATTTTCTGTGAGGGGCTGTTTGCAGACCGGGCATTCGTTCGTGTCCACGAGCATTTTCATTTTCCCGGCAATTTCACCGATCTCCCTTCTTGAACTCTGTATGACATTCTCTGCGTTTGATCTTTCCCTTATCAGCCGTTCGTTTTCGGAATTAAGCTCTTCCCTTTTCCTGTTAAGTTTTCCGGTATCCGGTGAGTCAATGGAAAGTTTCGTGGAAATTTTTCCGGAAATTGCTTTCAAATCGTTAATATTCCTGGTTAGCTGGTTCCTTCTGTCTGCGAGAATGGCATTCTTGTTGGAGAATGATATCCTGCCCTCTGAGTTTCGCTGAATCCATTCTGCCAGCTCATTTGAATCTTTTTCAAGCTTCAGGTATTCCTCGTTGGCTGGATTCAATTCCATCATCCTTGATTCCCGGTTCTCCGCATCCTTGATTGTTTTCCGGATTTCTTCTATATCCTTTTGCAGAACCTCAAGATTTCCGCTGTTGAAAATGTACCTTTTTATCTGTTCCCGGAATCTGTATCTCCTTTCATTTTCCAGTGATATTAACTCAGCCTCCAGCCTTGCATTTTCCTCGAGTTCTTTCTCCTGCTGGTTGATCTTTCCAGTAAGCTGATCCATTCTCCTTTTATGCTGCCTGATTTCGGTATCCAGTTTCGCCAGAGTATTCTTCTTTTCATTGAGTTCCTTGACTTTCTTTTCCAGTTCGGTCACTGCCTTCTGCGACTCCTTGTACCTTTCATTCTCTTTTGCTACCTGGCTCACGATTTCCCTTATTGACCCGTCAATCTCATCTACCCTTTTTTCGTCCTGTCTGTATATCTCCTCCAGCGGTTCGCTCGCATTTATATTCAATTCAATATTTTTCCTTAAATCATTGAGCTTCTCGAATACCTTCTGCAGATTCTGCAGCCCCAGAATCTCGTTGAACAGATCGAGCCTCTTGCTTTTCTGCTTCATTATGAGCGAATCTATCTGCCCCTGTTCGATAAACACCGAATTCATGAAAACTTCATCGGAAACGCCAATTATCCTGGCAATCTCTCTGGAAACTGAAATGGCACCTTCCCCCAATACGGTATCTTCGCTCTTCAGGATTGCACCCTTCGTTTCTATCCTGCTTCCGACCATCTCAAGCGTTCTTTCAACCGTATACACGTTTTCCCCAAGCTTGAAAACAAGCCTTGCGATCCCATGCTTCTTCCCATATTGCAAGAGATCCCTGTTTCCCCTCTGCATGCCAAAAAGGGCAAACTTTATTCCCTCAAATATCGACGATTTTCCCGCCCCGTTCTTTCCGACGATTACGTTTACACCGTTGTCAAATTCTATCGTTGTATCATCATGCGAAAGGAATGATTCAAGGTGCAGCGATCTTATGATCATTCATGCGCCTCCTATGCCGAACCTCTGTTCAATGCTCTTAATTGCATCATCAGGCTCGTTGTCCATTACATCCCTGTAAATATCATATGCAAGCTTGCCCGTGGCTTCATCGCCGTCGAAGTATTCCATGAAAAGTTCACGAAGCGATTCGGTCATGGTTGCAACATCATGTTTCTCCATATCCTGAGCCTTGATTATTGGCGTTCTTATGAAGAATCTGTCCTGGAAACCGGATAACGAGTAAAGGACATCCGACGACGAGATGCTTTCATTGATCTCCGTTGTTAATATACCCCTTTTCCTCGTTAGCGCTTCCGCATTCTTCGACGCAAATTCCTCAATGCCCTTCATGCATTCATCCAGGTTTCCCCGGACTATCAGTTGTGGTCTTACGGATTTTATTGGAATCCTTTCAACGGTGGTCTCGTCCCCCTCGATTGAGACCATGTTTACGCTCTTCCCGAATCGCATAAACATATCAATTTCATTCGTACTCTTTATCTCGGTCGATCCTGCATACGAGAATATGGAATTGCCTATTCTTTTCTCCATGCGGTTATGGATATGCCCGAATGCCATGTAGTTGAAATTAACCGGTAGTTCGTCCGACGTGGCCTCAGACTGCTCGGCGATGAAATAGGGAGATACAGCCTGGTGGGATATAAGCACTGCCATCCTGTACTTTGATGCCTGTAGGTTTGCCCTTTCATACTCTCCCTTCAGCCTTTCCCTCCTCAGCCCTTTCATGTTTGATATTCCTCCTATGAGGATTTCCTCGCTGCCTTTCTTGTGGATAATTCCCTCATATTCCTCCAATCCGAGAATCCTCACACCAAGAAAATCAAATATCTTCGAAGCGGGAATATCATCCCTTTTTGGTCGGTCGTGATCGCCCATGATCATGTAAAACGGGATATTCTTAGCCTGCAGCTGGATTACATTGTCCCTGAAGACGGAAAGTGCCCTGTTATCCGGCCGATGCTCATCAAAGAGGTCCCCGGAATGTATGACAAAATCAACCCCGGAATTGATTGCTATGCCTATTGCCTCAGAGAATGCATCGTAAAAGTCTTCTTCCCTTTCCCTGATGGAATATTGCCTGCTCCCAAGGTGGGTATCTGAAAGATGCGTGAGCCTGAACATCTTTAACCTTCCATCAGTTTTGCAATCCGTTCCCTTTCAGCTTTTGGATCTTTCAGCTTATTCCGTATTTCTCTCGATTCCTTCAGCAGTGACAGCAGATCGATATCGCCTCCCCCTTCCATTGTTTCCCTTCTCCTGATCCTGACAACTGTGGGAAACCTTACTATCTGGCCGGTTATGACCGCCTCACCGGTGTTCAGTGACGGAAGATCATCTATTATTGACTGGCTCACAAACTCACAGCTTTCAGCTATGGCCCTCTGATCTATGGGGTTCGTGATCCGGAGTATTATCTGTGAATTGCACTGGCTCAACACATCCTGATCTATCTTCCCCGGCCTCTGTGTTATCACGACAAGAAAAACGCCAAATTTTCTTCCTTCCCCTGCGATCTTCCTTATGAGCAGCGGAAGTTTTCCCGACGATTCAAGACCCACGAAATTGTGTGCCTCCTCTATAAATACAAATACGGGAAGCTTGAATTCACCGGAGACCTTCCTGTCATAAATCTCCTCAAGGACCCTCAGCGTGAAGTATGAAGTCACGTCCTGGTCGAGTCCCGATAAATCGAGAACCGAAAGCTGGCCGGGCCCAAGGTATTCCGATATGTCTGTGGTTCTGTGACTGAATATATCCTTGATCGAGCGAAGAAGTGCTATTCTTCCAGAAATCTTCCCCCTCTTATCTGGAGGTAGCCTGTCCACGCTGTCAAGGAAATCCTTCAGATCCCTCTTTCCCCCTGTCTTTTGGAGTGCCTCCCTCACTATGTCCCTGAGCGTTGTCCATTTTTCATTTATCCTCATTATGTCAAAGAGGTCATCTTCGTCCAGATCCTGGAACCTGAGTGTGAACATTTCAGTTATTGCGGACATTTCCTCGTTGTATCTTCCGGTGCTCATGGGAGTCCTGAACACCTTTGTATTTTCCGTGAATATCTTGCCGGAACTGCTCCTCTTCATGAGCACATAATCTGCGTGCGGATCAAGGACAACAATGGTCCCTCCCTTCTTGAGTATCTCTTCCATGAGAACCGCTGCAGTATTGCTCTTTCCTGCCCCCGTCTGGGAGAGTATTGCGAGATGCCTCCTGAGGCCGGAGATGCTCACTCCAATCGGTATTTCATCGTGGTCAGCAAGGTTTCCTATGTAAATTGAATCTTCCTCAGGAAAACCGAAAAGCTTTGCAAGGATCTCCCTGCTGGCGATTTTCACAACAGTACCGGGCCTTATAATCTCACGCCCGCTCTTCAGGATTTCATCGCCCTTTATGGAACCCGTGGTTCTTGCAACGGCAACCGTCACGGATTCGTCGATATCCGCATGCACGAACTTCTCCACGCTTGCATAATCTATACCCTCCTTCAGCAGATCGCTTCTGGAGATTATCCTCTCAATCCTCGCGATAACGATTACATTCCTGCTTTCCACGGATACATACTCCCATCTCTTCAGATCTATATCCGGCTTTACCACAAATCTTACCGACTCCGGCATGTTGTCTCCCACTGTATACCCGATTTCATATCCTGATTCTTGCACGCCTTTCACCCCTTGTTTCCGGCATTATGACACCGGTTTCCCTTTCAAAAGCCTTCATCAGTACCTCCTCTGTTTCCTCCCTGGTGAATTTTACCTTCCTGTCAACGTCCGAAAGCCACACATTGTGGATTTTCAATCCTGAATACCCCCAAACAATCATCCGTATGATCCTGTCTGTAATGCTGTCCATATCGGTTTCCCCCTCCATGAATATTATATCCACCTTCATCGGGGTATCATTCATTGCAGGGAGGATGTGCGTTGTGACCATTCTAACGGTCAATGCGCCCATATCTTTCTCCGTGATGACCGGATCGGAATATCCCGGAAACCTGGCAATGGATTTTATGATTGTGTGGTCTGTTATTGAGTTCAGGTATTCCCTCCTTATTCCATCCTGATCCAGCGTTTTCGACCCCTCAAGCAGTTGTTTTTTGTACGCCTTCGAGTCCGAGCTCTTTGAAACAAACACAAGCCTTGTTCCCCTTTCCTTCGCTGTGCGCAGTAATTTCCCAACCGTTTCCTTATACTTCATGGGAAAGTTTTCCATGTCGTCTCCGTCAATTTTTTCAATGCTTGCAGTGAGCCTTCCAGCGGCCGATCCGTCCAGAAGCGCAATGCCCACATCCCTTTCTGAAATGCATTTTTCCAGCGAGATATGCTCCTGGATTTCCATGCACCTTGTCACATAGGTCTGCAGGCTGTAACGGCTGACCGACTTGACAGAGATTTCTGATGAGAGGAATTCCTCCTTTCCCGTTATACTGATTGCCCTTGTGAGTATGATCTTCATCCCATTGTAAAGTTCCCTTATGAATTCAGAACCGTCGGTTGCAGATACCACGGCTTCTGGCTTGAGCGGTTCAGGCAGTTTAAAGAAGTTCCCTTCCATTAACCCCGCATAAAGTTCAGCCCTACTGGAGTTTTCAGGTATAACCAGGGCATCCCTGATCTTTTCACGGTTTTCTTTCAGGTATCCAATATATTCAGAATAGTAATTTGCCAATGATATCATTAAGCTGAACTGACTTTAAAGCTTTTTTAATGAATCGTGGGGTCAAGGGAAATTGCAACCGCCGTTTCTATGGATAGATAAAAGGATTGGCTGTGAAACAGAGGATGAACATTGCAATGGCGGCAACGCCGATGACAATATCCTTCCTTGACAACTTGCTATAATCGTCAAGCGCGGGAGGATGCGTTATTCCAAGGAATATTATGAGCATTGCCAGGAGCAGCCATCCCAGATAATTGAAATAAAGCCCAAGGAATATCATTACCAGGAAGAAGAAATAGCTTGCATACCTTGCCTTGCTTCCAAGCAGGCCGCGAATTACATGCCCACCGTCTAGCTGGCCAACCGGCATCAGGTTGATTGCAGTGGCGAATATTCCTACCCACACTGAAATTACCATTGGAAACAGGACGTGATGCTGCGATGCTGGAACACTTATTGAAAAGATGTTGTAAATAAAAGGAAAATTGAGGTAAAACGGTATAATGTGCTTCACAGGTATGAACACCTCCTGAAGATGGTTTGCGATGAACATTAGAGGAATCGCGGCAAGGAAACCAGCTATTGGGCCTGCGGCACCGATTTCAGTCATGGCCCTCTTGTTCGGTATGGGATCACGAAGGGAGATGAAGGCACCGAATGTCCCGATTGATGCTCCAATGGGAATGAATGGTATAAAAAACGGAAGTGAAGCCTTGACCTTGAGTTTCTTTGCAACTACGAAATGTCCCAGTTCATGAATGCCCAGAATCGTAAGTAAGGGCAGTGAAAAGAATATGAGGCTGAATGCCAGTGTTCTGCCTACTATATCCGGGCCTGCAATTACATAATTCTGGGAATAGAGGTACCCTGCATATACCGTAGATATAATTGTCAATACCAGCATTATTATATTTACGTAAACCGGGGCATATTTTTTTTTCTGGGCAAAGGTAACACCGATGAAATTTTCGGCTCCTTTCTCAATGAATGGCACATACCCTTCCGGGATAAGTTCCAGTCTCAGGCTTTCAAATGCCTTGCCAAAGTCCGGATTTTCGGATTCCAGAAAATAGAACCTCAGGAGGTTTGGCTCTGCAAATGCCTCATAAATGTTGAACCTGGACTTGACTGCGTCAGCAACATACCTGATCCGTTCGTCAACTTGCGGCGATTGTGTATTATCCATTGAAGTACCTTGATATTTTCCCCAGTCTAACGGGAATCATTCATTTTCCTGATTCCTCTGACCCTGCTGGGAATCTCTTTGCCTTCCTCTGATCAGCGCATCATGGCAGGATGACACACCCTATACTCGTGCTGGAGCCCATGGATAGGCAATTTATAGCCCTAAGTCGTCATATGCAGTCATGGATCGTGCATACTATATTTCAGGGCTGTTGATAATGCAAGAATACCTTAATAAACTTGCCAGTGCCAACTATGGAAATCGTCAATGAATCTATAGCTTGAATATTACTTCAGTTTTGATTAATCTTAATATGATTTCCCAGTCGCGAATTAATATCAAATGATCCATGATAGTGTCTGGATTTATGTGTGAATTTAAGGATACCTATTCCGAAATGTGTCTGTAGTTGCCATTACAGTTTAACCTATCTTTAGCGATCCACATAAGTGACTGTGTTAGATTATTTGGGGAGATAGTGGAAAGGAAGAATAGAGATTGTGAATGCAGAGAATATGGTATATATCTTTTAAATAGACAATAAATGGCGGGCTTCTTTTTGCCCATTAGGGTCGATCTCCTCCCGCTTTGAAATGCTAAAGAAACCAACTCTTATGAATGCAATGAATGGAAAAATAACAAACCAGAATATCGAGTCTTTTTGAACGCGATATCCCATTCTTATATAGGAAATGAGCCCTTAAAAAATTGGAACTTCATGAAGGGAAAATTTAGGATGCCCAATAAATCGTTTGCGGAATTTATTAGGCGATTCCTGTTTTCTCGTGTTAATTGAGCTATTAATCTATAAATCAAATTTTTCCATATATTGCTTCCTGCAAAGATCGATCTAAGATCAAATCTATTTCAGGCTTAGAATATTTCCTCCCATTGTGTTCACTCATTAGAAGTATTTCCTCAGAGGAAATTCTGTTTATAAACTCTTTAACGCGCTCAAATTCCGATAATGCTAAAACTTTGTCAAAAACCTTTTGGAACAGAAATGTCAAACTAGAAGTTGACACCCCAGTTTTAGTATCAATATTGAGGTAGTAACATCTATTCTTGTTAAAATCGTATATATTTCTAGTTTTCTCCTGAAGTTGGTTCATCCGTCTCATTATATACATAATTGGTGTTTCGTATCCTTCCTCATCTTCATTAATTTTTGTTGGAATCGTCGAGATTACTTTTACATCCAGAAGAAGAGATGCACACTTTCTGAATATTTTCATCCATGTATCATTTTCCAT
>JAJZXT010000152.1 GCA_021806355.1 Thermoplasmata archaeon | reverse complement strand
ATTTTCCTCTGATGGCGTATAATTCAGCCATCCCATCTGTGATGTTGGCGATTCCAGCTGCTAATAATAGAACGAGTGCTAAGTTGGCGGTGCCTGTTGAAATGAAGCTGGTGTTTATAGGTATAAATACCCTGTAGGATGTCAAAAAGACAGAGATTATTACAAGCAGGATAATTTCAAACATACCACTGAATATCCGCAATGAAATTCTTTCCATGGAGATTAGATCGTGAATAAGGTAACTGAGCACGAGAACGATTATGGAAAATAACACAACTATCGGATCTATGAAGTATGTCATCATGGCAAAGAAAAGAGTGACCCCTGATGTGAAAATGGGAAAGAAGTACCCATTCAGCCGTCCAAGTTCTTTCCTATAATGGAAACCTGAAGATACTATTAAACCCAGACTGATTAAAACCATGAAATCTGTTATGCTAAGAAGAAGATTTTCATCCGCATTGGCACAACCGGGAATATATCTGCAAAGGGTGAGGTAACGTTGGCAAAACTCTGGAATATGGGCAATCCGAAATATGTTGAGATCATAATTAGGAAACGTGATATTGCCTCAGGGCTTTCTAAATACCGAAACACATTCAGAAAAACCGGGAATTATAAAAAGTGAAACCAAGAAATGGTAAAAGCAGGAATAGCAAGGAACCTAAAACATTCATTGCCTTCAGATGCATATAACGATAAATCTGCCTGACTATTTCGACGATTACCTTGCCAAAACTGCCTTACCTGACGTGTGCAATCCTTGTTCCGGTGATTTCGAACACTCTTTTAATCAAGAAATAATGTGCCTGATGTGCAAGAGAGAACTGACAGGGCGTTCAAGTTTCTCGTAATTTCAAGGGCGGCAAGGAGCGTAGCCCTGAGCTTTTCTGCCATTTCCTACCCCCTGTATCTCTTCGTCCTTGGATACAGTCTAGTTGTCATAGGGTTCTTTGCGTTTTTCCTGATACTGTTCACCGTTTTCCAGACCATTCTAATGGGAATCCTGGGAGACAGGTTTGGCTACAAATATTCGCTTATTATTTCTGAGATATTTCCCCTGTTTTCCATGTCAGTCCTGTTCCTGACAACCTATCCACCGCTAATTGCGTTGACAGTTATTGGTGGAATAGGTGGAGGACCAGGGGCAATAAGGGGAGCCTTTTCACCAGGCACCACTGCCTTAATTGGCAATAACTGGCCAGACACTAATGAAAGGGTGAAGAAGATCGGTATAGTAACAACCATTGGAAGCTTCTTCTCTATTTTCGGGGGCGGGCTTGTCATAAGCCAGAATTTCCTTGCACATTCTGTTGGAGAAATTCCCTCATACAGGCTTCTCTTTGGAATATCTGCCCTGCTGATGATTGCTTCCCTTATATCACTGTTATTTGTTTTCGAGAGAAAGAGGGAGATGAAGAAACATGGGGTGATCCAGAAAGGCTCGGTCAGGTTCCTTGGAAAAGTCATATTTTCCAATGCCATAAACGGCGCAGGCATCGGCCTTTCAATGGCAATCATATCGGCATGGTTCCATGTGGCCTTTGGTGTTTCAACACTTCTTCTGGGCATAATGTTCACCGGCTCCTATCTTTCAACCTCGCTTGGATCGTATATATCGGTAAAGATGGCCCATAAAATGAAGAATCCAGGTAGATTAGGAGCTTATGCAAGAATGCTTCAGGGAATCCTCATGGTTCCACTGGCCCTTTCACCATTCTTCTATCTCGCTGCTACCCTTTATATCGGGAGGATGGCAGTGGCCGGTTATGGAACACCCTCCAGGAGCACCATCAACATAAGCGGGCTTAAGGAGGGTGATCTCGGTGCTGGGACCAGTTTCCAGGCTACAGCTGGAAGGTTGTCACAGTTGACTTCGGGAACCTCCGGAATCCTGGCAGATATCTATATCCCTTTGCCACTGGTCATTGGAGGAACCATACAGTTCGTAGCCGGAATTGTTTATCTTAGATTATTTGGCATGAAAAAGTGATTCTTCTTAAATATCAATCAATAATATTGATCCATGAAGAGCCTTACCGGTGAATATATCGGAAATGTCTGGGTAAAGAACAGGATTGCCATGGCACCCATGATATCAAACCTTGCCAATCCCGATGGAATGACAAACAACAATCACATTGCATATCTTGAGGAGAGGGCAAAAGGTGGTTTTGGCCTCATAATTACCGAGTATTCATACGTCCTGATGGAAACCGCAAAGGGATCAAGAAATGAGATGGTTATTGGAGTATCGGATCACATTCCAAAGTTGAAGAGGCTGACAGAAAGCATCCATAAACACCAGTCAAGGATATTTGTCCAGATTGTCCATGCGGGGGGCAAGGCATTACCAAATGATGGTGGAAGAATTATAGCCCCTTCACCTCTGGATTATCTTGGGCATATTCCCTCTGAAATGTCGGAGGAAGATATGGAACGTACCAGAAAAGCTTTTGAGGCTGCCTCAAGGGTTTCCCGGCTCTCAAATTTTGACGGCGTTGAAATTCATGGTGCTCATGGCTACCTGATACAGGAATTTCTTTCGCCTGCCCTCAATAAGCGAAATGATAAATATGGCGGAACTTTCGAGAAACGCCTGGCGTTTCCACAGGAAATCATAGATATTGCCAAGGAGTCTTCAGGCTTGCCGGTGGGCATAAGGCTCAGCCTCTATGAAGATGATCCTGATGGATACGACGCTCAATATGGCCTGAAAGTTTCTGAATCACTGAGAAACCTGGATTATGTCCACTATTCAGCCGGGAGGTTTGCGCCTCCTGGTTCATCTGCATCATTCTATTCAGATGAAATGCACATACTGAAAAGGCTTCCGAGGAAACCGGGAATCAAGACTATGATTGTGGGATCGATAACATCTCCCGAATCAATAGAGGAGGCATTAAAAATCGTTGATTTTGTTGCCCTAGGAAGGGCTGCGCTCGCCGATCCATTTATTCCCATGAAACTGGAAAACGGAAAGGTACCCCTTCGCCCATGCATAAGATGTAACCAGGCATGCAGGGACCTCTCCTATGGGGAGGTCAGGTGCACAGTGAATCCATATACCGGATATGAGAATTCAAGAATAATATTCACAGGATTGAAAGGGGAAATCACCATAGCGGGAGGAGGGGTCGCAGGGATGGAAGCGGCTCTAAGGGCTAGGGAAACCGGATTGAAGCCAATAATATATGAGAAGGGCGAGTTGCTTGGCGGCGATCTGGCCATGGTGAAGGATCCATTCAAGAAGTCGGAGTTCACCAGGCTTCTTGATTATTATCTTCACGAAATCAAGAGATTTGGCATAGATGTTGTCCTGTCAACTGAAAGCAGGAGTCCACATATCCTTGCCATCCCTCCGGTAATTTATCCTGATCTTCCAGATTCAGGAGATATATCAGTGGATTCAAATATTTATAAGCATCATGACCAGATGCTTATGATTGCGGAACATAACAGGGTTGAAGCCAGTGAAAGAAGCCTCAACAGTCTGGACAGAAACCGGCAGATAGCATTCAGGAAAATGGCAGAGAAAAAAGGCGTGGTTTTTGTGAGCGATCTGGACAGGGATTTTGATGTCAGGAATTTTACAGCAAACCAGTACGACCTGAAGTCGGCAATGGAGCTTGGGATATCAAGGGTTGAATCGTATATCAGGTTCAACCTTCCGGATCTAAGCTAAATCCTGCCTCTCCCTTGATCTTTCCTCTCTTTTTATCTTTACCCTCTTAATATCTGATTTCTCATCTGAAGTGAGCTCGATTTCCTCAATTTCTGACTTCTTCAGGAACTCCGGGGCAATTTCCTTGGTTAAATAAACCTCATGGGATGCCTTCAATATCCTTCCTCCAGAATCAATATATTTCTGGGTATCTACATCAAGAATAAGCGGGTTGTCAACATGGAAAAGCCCGGAAACAAATGCCTTCCTGTAGGTTGACGACAGATGGACATAGGTCTTGTCGGAAGGGCTGATACCGGTCTCCATGATGAATTCATACTCTTCAGGGGTTGTCTGGTAATAGACGGTTTCCGGAATGTTATCGTCCGGAAGATCCGATAAATCCACAGGAATTGTGTGGCCGTATGTGGCCCTGATTTCATCCCTCTCGTTTACCTCATACCTTTGCCTGTGATCGGTTTTTGCCAGTGCGATAATGTGAAATGGCGTTATCCAGCCATACCTTCTTTTCTGGGTTCTTATGGCCGGCACGATTGAATATATCTTGACCCAGCCATGCGCGTCCATCCTGACGCCATAATTTTCGGGGAAGTGCCTGAGCATTCCCGCAAGTATCCTGCTTACCCCTTCAATTTCATCCGGGTGCATTAGCCCCCTGCCTTCGTCTCCACATACAGGGCATATTTCCCCCCTGAATGGTCCATCCTCCCTGCATGATCTTAGATCCTGTTCTTCCATTTACACCACCTCACTCATTATCTCTTCAATGGAATCTGATATCTTTATTTTACTGTATCTGGAATATATTGTATCGGTGACTGCCAGTTCATCACATATTCCTGCAATATCATCCCCTGAATTGTTAATGAATATCCCATGAATAGCTCCCACGTATATTTTATTCGCTCCCATCTCGCGGAGTATCTTGATCGATTTCTTGATTGTGCCCCCGGTTGAAATTATGTCGTCGATCAGCAATATGTTCTTCCCCGCGACGTTAAACTTTGCCTCCGAGTAACTTACAGTTATTGAGTCGATCCTCTTCTTGTCTAGGTGCCTGGATTCCACGTGAAGCACTTTTCCCGCTTCTTCGGCAAGCTGCATTGCGCCATCATCCGGGGCAATGACCATTCCGATGTCATTCCCTGAGAAATATTTTGCAAGGGGTTTCACCATGCTGATCACCCTGAATTTCTTCTCGCTGTATTTCATCGTTGAGTTATCATGGATATTGATTGTCAGGATTTCATCAGAATATTTTGAGAGTATTTCTGTAAGAACCATTGAGGAAATTGCTTCGCCGGGCTTGTATATCATGTGCTGCCTCGCATATCCGAAGTATGGAAGGAAAGCGATTACTTTCGAAGCGCCGTTTTCCCTCAGGGCATTAAGGAGAAGGACAAACTCAAGTGCTTCCGAATCCTCCCTGGTGTTCCCAATGGCAATAACCTCACTGCCTTTTACGGATTCGACGATCCTGACATATAACTCTTCATCTGGAAACCTTTTGACTTCGGTCATGATAAAGTGCAAATCAGCCTTGTTGGATATTTCAATTGCAGCATTCGTGCAGTTTTTCGTCGAAACGAGGAACATTAAGCTGCCAATTACTTGAATTTATAAAATGATTGGGAATTTTTCTCCTGTTGTTCATGAACAGGTTATGAGAAATTTGTGCATGATAAACAATATGAATTTTCAGCTATTGGGACGCCTTTCAAGAGCAGATTGCTGAATAAAAAAAGGGAAATGGTATATAAATTGGTACCTTAAATATAAACTATAAATACCGTCGGAAAATTACGGCTGAATTCAATGCAAACATCAAATAATGTTAAAATGCCATGGGTTAATATATTATCGTCCTGGTCAGGATGGTTAATTGACGGTTTCATTTCCTTAACGTACCTGTTGACAATTGTGTCTATCCCAGCAATAAGGGGCATATTCTTCCCAAACAACGCTTTTCTTGGCCTTGGCTTCCTGTTTTCCACACTAGGTTTCGCACTGGCGGGAGGAATTTCAAGGTTCCTGGGCTCAGCAATTATGGGAAATTACATAGGAGATAAGATTGGCCGCAGAACCATGTTGATAATATCGGTTCCAATTTTTTCCTTTGCAAATTTCCTTATTTTCTTTGTTCCAGGATTTGATTCAATAGGTTATTTTTCAGCGATTCTGATCTATCTGATTTCGTTCATAGTAGGTTTCTTTGCAGGCGCGGAATATGGTGGAGGAACGGCTTTATCCCTTGAATCTGTTCCAGCGGAAAAGAGGCTCTGGGTTGGTGCGTTTGTACAGAGCGGCTTTGGGATGGGCTTTGTCCTGATTGCCCTTGTATCATTCTTTTTATCAAGCGATATGGGCAGCTATTACTATACCTACGGCTTCAGATACCTGTTTCTCATATCAATTATCCCGGGGCTAATATCCTTAATTTTCAGGTATTTTTCCACAGAAACCAGGGTGTTCGCAGAAGTGCTTGAAAAACAGGAAACTGATAAAGTTCCAATTGTTTCAATGCTATCCTCAAAGGGATTGCAATCAATAAGCGAATTTCTGATCCTCGTGATCATAATAGGTGGTCTTTTAACCGTAAACTCTGTCACGTTTGGATATTATTTTATCGTTCTGTTAAATGCCAACTTCGCTGCTGGTTTTGCAAAGTTTGATTTCATCTACATAATGATCATAAATGTGGTATCTCTTGCTGGAGTTTTCTTTGGAGCCTTTATATCAACACGCTTAATCTTAAGAAAAAAATCAATGGTAATTTTATCACTTGCATTTCTTATAATTTCAATACCCATTGAGATGATTGCTTCAAATTCTTCACCATATGTTACCGTGACTGCACTTTCGATCCAGGCATTCTTTGAGGCAGCAATTTTCGCTGTCATCCCGATATTCCTTGCGGAAAAATTCTCAAAGAAGTTCAGGACGACAGGGATAGGAGTCGTCTACAACCTTGGTGGTACAATAGGAGCATTCGGGTTGTCATTTATTGCGATTGCTGATGTGCTATTCAGCAACTACTTCACCGTTGCTTGGATGTATATAACTATTTTCGCAACAATCGTATTGGTATTAGGAACACTTCTTACAAGTGAAACGTTGACGGAAATCGATTTAGAGAAGAAAACAATATCTGATCCGATAACTAGATGACCGAAAATCTCCCCTCTCCATTTTTGGAAGTGGAGAGAGACGAATGGAAAAAACTCCGGGAAAGGGAGAAAATCAACATTACCGAAGAGGAATTGCTGGAGATCAGGGGAATAAACGAGAACCTCTCAATTAAGGAGGTTGAGGAGATTTATGCCCCCATATCAAAATTACTGAGAATATATTATGACAATTATGGCCGGCTGATCTCTAGAAGGGCAGATTTCTTCCGGAAGACACACGGAAAGGTTCCATATATAATTGGGATAGCAGGGAGCGTAGCGGTAGGTAAAAGCACAACCGCGAGGATTCTGAAAGCACTCATCTCAGGCTGGCCCTCAAAACCAAGGGTCTATATCGTCACTACGGATGGTTTTCTTCTCACAAACAGGGAACTGGAAAGCAGGAACCTTATGGAAAGAAAAGGGTTTCCTGAAAGCTATGACCTGAGAAGGATGATAAAGTTCCTTTACGACCTGAAGTCCGGGCTGAGGAACCTGAAGGCTCCAATCTATTCACATCTCGTATATGATATCGTTCCTGATCAATTCCTTGAGATTGATGAGCCAGACATCATAATTTTTGAAGGGTTGAATGTCCTTCAGACAGGTACCAGGTCGATTCGTGCAAGGGAACCTGAGCTTATTGTCTCCGATTTCTTCGACTTTTCCATTTATGTCGATGCTGAAGAGGCAGATATAAAGAACTGGTTTCTGGAACGGTTCAAGATCTTGAGGGAAACGAGGTTCAAGAACCCGGAATCCTATTTCAGGGGATACTATAATATTCCGGAAGATGAGGCTTTAAGGATAGCATCTGACATCTGGAACAGGATCAACGGGAAGAACCTGAGGGAGAACATTGAAAACACAAAATACCATGCCCACCTGATCCTTAAGAAGGAAAAAGACCATTCCGTGAATAAGGTATTGATCAGGAAAATATAGGAAAGAAACAACAATTTTATTCGACCGTTCCATTGAAGCTATTCATTATACCCTCGCAGCCGCTTACTGATTGTAAGTCCATGAAATCAGATATCGCGTTTGTGCATGCCCCCAGCATCTATGATTTCAGAAAACGAGAAATCAAGGAAGGGCCCATAGGCGACGTGATTCCTTCTACCCCTCTTTTCGAGATGTACCCGATAGGCTTTGTCAGCATGCTGAATCACGTTCTTGATAATGGCTTCTCAGGAAGAATTTCCAATCTAGCCGTCTTGATGCTGGACAGTGCAAAATTCGATGCCGAGAAATACATAAGGAACATGGATGCAGACATTTTTGGCATTGATTTCCACTGGCTGCCTCATGTTCATGGGGCATTCAACATAGCAAAGATCATCAAGAAGTACCATCCAGATAAGAAAGTGCTCCTTGGAGGATTTTCCTCAAGCTATTTTGCTGGGGAAATAATGGAGAAAAACAATGATGTGGATTTTATACTGGCCGGTGATTTTGTCGAAAAGCAGCTCATTACCCTAATGAGAACCCTTGAAGGCAGCAGGCCTCTTGAAGGTGTTCCCAATCTCTGGTACAGAAAGGAAGGCAGGACATACCATAACGAACCCCTGAAAGACAGGAATCCCACGGATGCGGTTTTCATTAACTATGGAATATTGGTCAAGAATTCAATATTATACCATGACATTAAGGGTCATTTGCCCTATTATTCATGGATCAAGAATCCAATGGGCATGACCATAATCCAACGAGGATGCCAGTTTAACTGCGGGTTCTGTGGAGGTTCCAATTTTGCGTATAAAAGCAGGTATTACGAGTCTTCCCCTGTGAGGAGGGATCCTGGAAGAGTTGCAGACGAGATTGAGATAGTTCAGGATACTATAAATTCACCGGTATTCATTGCGGGTGACCTGAACCAAGCCGGCCCTGATTATTACCTGAAGTTTTTCAAGGAACTCAAGGATCGAGGCATTGACCTTCCCCTCCTGACAGAATACTTCGTTCCTCCCGGAAGGGAATATTTCATGGAGCTCTCAAAGAATGTGGACAATTTCGCCTGTGAGATATCCCCGGATTCATCAATAAAGAAGATAAGGGAGGAAACCGGAAGGTTTTACACGAATGAACAGCTTGAAAAATCTGTTGAACTTGCCAGGGAATTTGGCTCAAGAAAATTTGACATATATTTTTCGATAGGCTTGCCTTTCCAGACAAAGGATTCTGTCATAGAGGATACAGACTATATGGAAAGATTGCTGAAAACATATAATTCAAAGGAAATGCCACTCTATGGCTTTATATCGCCGCTGGCCCCCTTCATTGATCCGGGATCGCTTTTTTATGAAATGCCGGACAGGTATGGATTTAATATTTACACTAAAGGCGTTATGGACTTTTACGAGCTCCTGGACAGGGGAAAACAGTGGGACGAATTCATTAATTATGACACACGGTGGATGTCAAAAAAAGACATGGTAGAGGCGACCTACCTATCCGGAATCAAGATGGTTGAGATTGGTTCAAAACTTGGCTACATTGAATTCCATGAGAAACAGAAGATCGTCCACAATATAATGTCGTACATCAATGGAGCAGATTATGATGCCCATGAAGACATGAGCAAGCACTTGACCTATCTGGTGAAGGAGATTGAGTGGTCCAGAAAACATGGGATTACCGGGGTATCCATCTTGATTTTTCTCTATTCTATGATGAACATGATGAGAAGTTATATTATCAATGCATGATCGTGCGGAGCTGATCGTGTCTCTGAATGATAGGTGGATCGAAGCATAATTTGTGAGATGTAATTTCAGATCGATATGAGCAATGTGAAATAAAATGAAGGAAAATGTGAATTCAGGGGAAAAATTATCTCGTTTGCGTTTGATCGCTTTATTAATTCATGTTAAAATCCAGAATAATACTGGAAATAATCGCATTCATCTCCTCACGTTGTATCGGATAGATCTTCCATTCCCTTATAACCCAAGACATCAAAGTCTGTAGATTCCATATCAAACTCTTCCGGGTCGTATTCCCCAAGCCATTGAGCTGAAGCCTCATGCTCAGGATCCTGAGGGTCTTTAGCTTCCTTAAGAATGTTATAATATCCATAGACACCACCACAGTCTTCAGGAGGGCATTTTCTCTTTCCGCCTATGCATGATGGCAATAGGACAGATGGATCCGGAGGCAGAATCTTATCAACTGAAACCAGATGTTCCCAGTTATCTCCGAAATCATACACATAAGTAAATTTATTACCTTCCTGCAAGTGAAGATCTTCAAGTGTCACTCCACTTGAATCTATCGCATCCTGATCATCTTCTTCCAAAACATAAGACGTAGTATAGTTATTTCGCCCAATGTAAAACTCATAAAGATGGTAATTTTCCCATCCAAAGACCGCCTGAATCATAAGATGCAGATCGTGAAGTGTTGCATCGGAATTGACCAGTAATTTTCTCCAGATCGAAGGGCGTATGCCTTTTATGGCCACTTTTATCTGTAAAATATTAGAATGCCCCTTTTTCCCTGTTTTCTTTAATCCAGCTTTACTATCCTTGCGAGGTGCCTCTGCTCCAGAAAAATTTGATTCTAAACTTTTAGGATTCATATAAGTTCATGAAGTGTATTTAGAAGAGAGTGAAATAGATTTTGCCGGAACTCATTTTCATATTCTATTGATGCTTCCTCACCCTTTAGATGTATTATGCACAAATTTACTGATATTTTTACTGGATCTCTGGTATTACAGTAAAATTGTAACTGAAATGGTTCTGCATCAAGTCCATCGATCGATTTAGTTAGCACCAATTTTACCCCATTCATGGTTTTAATAAAATCATCCTCTCGCATAGATTCAATCAGGGCGAGGAGCCTCAATCTTTCTTCCGGTTCCACTGTTTCTGAGATAGTTTTTTTACTTTTGATATCCAGACCTTCAAGGCTGGATGATCTTGGTATTCTGATGGAAAGCCGGTCAATATTCTCTTCAAGCAGCCGAACCCGCCTCCCTTCCCCGGTATTCTTGTTTAGCAGAAAGGCGTTAATCACCTTTTGCAGCTTGTATGCTCTGTCAAGTTCTTTGTCCATGCCATGAATCTTTGTTAACTTAGAGTTTTCCTTGTTCGTAGCAATAAATGAACTCAGTTCGGGAGACATTCCGCCAGGTTCCATCTCATAGGGGACCAAACC
>JAJZXT010000164.1 GCA_021806355.1 Thermoplasmata archaeon | reverse complement strand
ATTCTATTTTTTTGGAGTGTCACGGTGTATCACGGTAGTATGCGAGAAGGCAATTTTATTAATTAACTAAAAGACCTATTTTCAGCCACTTCGTATTCAAATGGTGAGAGAAATTATTCGCGGTCGTTAGCAAAAATTTAATATGCTGTTTGTTAATATCTTACTATTGCTATCTAGTTTAAAGGCATACACCTTAAAACCTGAGAAATTGTTAGTTCCTATGGCAAAGGGGGAAAACTCAAAAAAAGCCTTTGACTTAGCTCTGGGCATAGCATCCAAATATAAATCAGAGATTACAGCACTAACAGTTAAGGATGAGGTAAGAGAGATCGTCTGGAGCGATAAGGTGGCTATAGTACTCAATGCCTACAAGGAAGGCAAGGAGAGGAATATTCACGTAATACCAAAGGTACAGAGTGCCAGAAGCATAAAGCAGGGCATTGTTGCAGAAATCAACTCAAGGAATTATGATATTGTATTATTCAGCAGCCTGCCGAGAGCCACTCTGTCAGCGTCACTTCTTGGCGGAATCGGGGATTATATCGTTAAAAACTCGCGATCAACCGTCATAGCCATAACAACAAGAAAAAAGAATGATAACTACGAAAAACTCCTGGTGCCAATTTCAGAATCACTGAATGTCAGAAGGTCAATATTTATTGCATTGATGATATCTAAGGTCACCGGGGCTAAGGTGTGCCTCCTGGATTTAAGAAAATTTGATACTAAGCAAACACACGGCTTCAAGAACCTATTCGATTCTAAGGAAGAATTAATTAAGGAATTCCCTAATTTAGAGTTCTCCAAGGCAGAAGGGGATAGCCTGAAAGAAATTCTAATGAACAGAATGTACTCGTGGGGTGCTGATCTCTTGGTTATGGGCGTAAGGCCGGGGACATCCGGAAACATAAGAATAAATGGCATGATCAAGGATTTGATAAAGGAGTCATGGATAGATACTGCCCTAGTCAAGAAGTGATTTTGGTACAACTCCGTTCTTGATCATCAGGTTAATTATATCGACGTTCAATTCCATTGTGTTAGCATAATAAGTTCCAAAAATCGGGAAATTTTGCTGCTCACTTGAATTCACGAAATTAAGGAGTTCTTTTTCCAGTGTAATTACGGAAACAGATTTGTTGAAAAGCAAAGATAAATTCGAGGCAATCCTTGGAATCTGTATATATGCCCCCTGTATCGGAATATTTGGATCGAGCCCGGAAGCTGAGTAAGCTACCATTTCAAAAGGTACGGATGAGAGGTTTATGCCCGGATTTTTGCTTTCGAATTCTCTCAAGGCGTTCAAGGTAAAATTAAGGGCCTGTTGAGAATCCGCGGTTCCCGTACAGGATCCTGATTCAGTCTGGTTGTACCCTATCGTAGAAGGACGAGCCTGGAAAAATAAAGAACTGTTGTTGAAAGCCTGTGCAAGTAAATAGCTTCCATATATCTTTCCATTTATTTCAATTGGCGAACCATTAGAACTGGAAGGATCAATGTGTTCTGAAATGAGAGCAGTCACTGAAGGAATGATAACCCCCAACAGAAGAAGCATCGTGATCGCAAGTACAGACGAATTTTTAACTATTTTCAAATACGGTTTCAAATTTACCATGTGACACCAACCCCCGCCAGGATAAGGTAAATAATTCCTATGCATATAAATGGGAATATTACACCACCCGCCCCATAAACGAGTATGTTTCTTTTCAATAGAGAATCAGGCCCGGAGGCTTTGAATTTAACTCCCTTGAGAGCCATTGGAATCAAAGCGGGAATAATAAAAGTGTTGAATATGAGCGCTGAAGTTACTGCCAGGAGTGGGTCCGTAAATCCAAGGATGTTTATAAACCCGAGTTGAGGTATTATATAGAACATCGCCGGGATTATAACGAAGTACTTCGAAACGTCATTTGCCAGTGAAAATGTTGTCAACGAGCCTCTTGTTATGAGAATCTGCTTGCCAAGAAATATGACATCCATTAGTTTGGCAGGATCATTATCAAGGTCTATCATATTTGCAGCATCTTTGGCAGCTTGGGTTCCACTGTTCATCGCAAGGCCCACGTCTGCCCTTGCAAGGGCTGGAGCATCATTTGTGCCATCCCCTACCATGGCAACCATTCTCTGTTTGAACTTTTCGTCCTCAACTTCCTTGAATTTATCTTCCGGCTTCACATTGGCTATAAATTCCTCTATCCCGCTCTCCCTTGCTATGAATTGTGCGGTTATTTCGTTGTCTCCTGTGCACATTATTGTCTTGATGTTCATGTTTTTCATGGTTTCTATTCTTTCCCTAATCCATGGTTTTATTACGTCATTAAGCTCTATTACACCAAGAAACTGGTCATTTCTGGCCAGCGTCATGGCAGTTCCTCCCTTGCTGGAAATTTCAGCACTGATGCCTTCGATGTACTTGTCATTTTTTCCTATTTTTTCCGAAATTGATTTCATGGCCCCTTTCAGGATGGTTTCATTCCCAATTTTCACACCGCTATACTTTGTTTCAGATGAAAAGGGAATAAATTCGTGGTCAATCCCTGTTAATGAAACGGGATTTAACCCTGAACTTTCACAGAGCTTTACGATGGAAATGCCCTCTTTCGTATCATCTCTTGCTGAAGAAAGATAACAAAATCTGAGAAATTCATTATTATCGATGCCGGGAGAAGGGTAGAATCTAATTGCCTGGCGATCTCCTATTGTAATGGTACCGGTTTTGTCCAGTATAATAGTATCAATATCTCCCGCATTTTCAACCGCCCTCCCACTCTTAGCAATAATATTGTATTGAGAGACCTTATTAATTGCGGCTATTCCCAGTGCCGGCAGCAGAGCCCCAATGGTTGTGGGAATAAGGCAGATGAGTAGTACAATGAGTACAAATAGATTCAAGTTGAGACCGAGGAAATCGGCCAGTGAAAATATTGATGACGTTATTATGAGAAATATTAATGTCAATCCAGAAAGCATCACATTAAGGGCAATCTCATTTGGAGTCTTCTCCCTTACAGAATTGCCAACCAGCTCAATCATCTTATCCAGGAATGTCTCCCCTGGATCAGCTGTGATCCTTATTTTTATTGAGTCTGTTGTTAAAACAGTCGATCCCGTTACACTGTCCCCGACGACTTTCATCATAGGTTTCGATTCACCGGTTATTGAGGATTCGTTAAAATACCCGGAACCTTCGACTATCTCACCGTCGTTAGGAACAAATTCATTCTTATTGACAATAACAATCATTCCCTTTCTCAAATCCTCAGAAGGAATATCTTTCACACGGTCTTCTTCGATTACATGTGCAATTGTATTCTGTTTTATTTTCTTAAGGCTGTCGGTTATAGCCTTGCTTTTACCTTCTGACATGGTCTCTGCCAGGTTGGAGAAGAAAATGGTGAGGAAAAGGAGCACAATGACAGAAGCATAAAAATAATCGTATCTTGAGGAGATTGGAAGAGAATAATGTGCTCTGAATATAAGCAGGTATACAGATAGGAACAGTGCAAGTTCAGTGACGAACATGACAGGGTTTCTGATCATTTTATCAGGACGAAAATTCTTCAGGGCATTCCATATTGGTTCTGTGTTAATTTTCAAGACAACACCCCAATGAATAGATTGAAATCTTTGCCCCATGAGAGTAGGGGACCCAGTGCAAGAACCGGAAAGAAGGATAGAAGACCCAGGAGTATCATCGTAAAGAAAAGCATGAACCCGAACCAGAATGAGCCAATGTTAACCGATCTCCCATATGTAACCTTTGGCTTCTTGAACGCAAAAGATTGGGCGATCATCAGTTGGAAGCCTATTATTAGAAACCTTCCAATCAACATGATACCTGCTTCAAGAATGTTATAATAAGTCTGGTTTGTCTGAAAGCCTCCCATTGCTGAACCGTTGTTAGCAGCCGCAGAGGAAAATTCGTATAATAGCTCCGTAATCTGATCAGGGCGCGGACTCACAAAACTGGACATCAGTGATGGAATCAAAAGAGTGATGCCGAGCGGTATCACAATGAGCAGTGGATGCGTGATGAGCGAATATGTTGAATACTTAATCTCCTTTGATCCAATCTTGAGGCTAAAAAGCTCCGGGAGTTTCCCAACCATTAGAGCCACAAGGAAAATCGTGAAAATCACGTATGTGAAAATATTAAGGATACCGGTTCCGACCCCACCAAGAGGATCGTTAAGAAGCATTGGAAACAGGACTCCAAGTACACCGGCTGGGGTGAGTGAATTGAGTGCTGCGTTGGCAGCACCTGTGGATGTCATTGTCGCGCCGGATGCGAAGATGGATGATTGCGAAAGCCCGGTAGCCGTTTCCTTCCCAAGAAAATTGCCCGTATACAGTAATCCGAGATTACTCATTGTTGGAAGCCCTGCGTATTCTCCAAAGAATGTGAAAAAGGCACTGAGGATGAATAAAGACATTATGACGCCAAATATCATCCTGCCAAAATTCCTGCTTCCCAGAACTCTACCAAGCGCAAAAATCGATCCCATCGGAATTATGGTGAATGATACCTCTTCCACTAAATTGGAAATCCAATTAGGATTCTCAAATGGATAACCTGCGTTTGCACCATAAAACCCACCCCCATTGGTTCCTATATTCTTTATCCCTTCCAGTGAAGCGACAGGTCCTATAGGTATCCCTATTACCGATTTTGAGAAGAATGGATGAATGTAAAGATATGATGATGTCGTCTCGGGAATGCCTATAAATAGAAAGATAACTGTAGCCAATAGTGAGAGCGGAAGGATCAATTCAAAGATTGAAACGAGAAAGTCGTGAAAGAAGTTCCCTAACTTTCCATCATCCCTGATAATTCCCCTTATGAAAGCCATGGATGCTGCAAAGCCTGTTCCCGCCGATAGGAACATCAGCCCTATGATAACAAAGGTGAGTTCATAATAAGATAATCTCTGGGGGGAAGAATAATTTTGAAGATTGGTATTGGTCAGGAAACTTGAAATCGTGTTTATTGCAAGGGAAAGTGAAAAACCTCTCTGCCCTGGCACGGGAAAATAATTGGTCTGGATGAGAAGGAACGATATTGTGAATATCCACGCCATAAAGTTAAAAACAAGAAGGCTGAAAAAATAACCTTTGAATGTGTGGGATTCGTTCTCATCAATGCCGCTTATCCTTTCGATGAAGTAAATTACCTTTTCCGAGAATCCCGTTAGAAATGTTCGCTGTCCCAGGTATATTTTCTTGATATGATCGGCAATAAGAAACCCAAATACTGAAATTACCACAAGATAGATTAGAATGATAATGGTACCGGAAAACAGCCTATTTGAAACAAAGAAATTCAACCAGAAATTGGTTGACCCATTATTAGAAGTCATAATTTTTCAGCTCTAAATATACTGTAGAGAAGATAACCTGAAGTGAAAGCGACAATGACGATCAATGGGACAATCCAGTAGCCGTAGGAAATCAACCTCCTTTGAGTTTGTAAATATATTTAAGTTTTAAGGTTTGCGTGTGATTAATATTGGTAACATCATATAATACGAAGATAGTCTGAGAACAAAAGATTGTTAATTCAATGGAAAACCGAAAACACATGAATTTTTTATTGCCATGGCACCTCATTCCGGAAAGCAAAACAGATTCGTTATTCTCCATTTATTCCCGTTTGATTAGAAAATAGAGAATTATTATTGCCATTGCGACGCTCTTATGAATACCGTGACAGAAATATGCCAGACATGAGGTGAATAGGATTTTACCTTGTGGACATCCTCAACTATGGAATTGTGCCCAAGTTTCTTGATTCGTTCGATAATCCTGTATTCTGCCCCTGCAACCTTTTCGGTGGGCAAAAGCAGGTGCATTATAATTCGGCTGCCAGGTTCTATATGCTTCAGCGCGTGAACCAGGTATGCATAGCTTTTGAAATTGCCCATAATGACAAGGGAATATTTTCTTTCATCTTCAAAAACCCTGCAATCGACATTGCAGATTTCCATGTTCTTCTCTATTCCATTCAGGATAGCTGCTCTTCGAAGATATTGCAGTGATTCATCGTTAATGTCCAGGCAGGTTATGTGGCATTCCGGGTATAATTTTGCTGCCGGAAGGGAAAAATATCCAATTCCTGCAAACATATCGAGAATGCGGTCTGGATTGATCTTTAACCTTGAGAGGTAATTTCTCTCATTTATATTCCCCTTGCTGATCATGATCTTTGTTGGGTTTAGAATATATTTTATCCCATTCTCCCTGTATTCTATATCTCCTTCCTTGCCCGCGATTAATTCAAATTCAGGGAACCTTTTCTCGCCTCTCACTGTTCCCTTGGAAACGTACACTGAGATTGCTTTTCCCCTATTGACAATTTCATTGCCGGCATATGCATCCAGGGAACTATTTCCTGTTGACCTGATAACTAAGGATTTCCCCATTCTATGCCAGTGAATTATATATTGGCTGTCTCCAGTGAATTTCCTCACAGCATCCTGCAGAATATTGTCGATGGAACCCTCAGAATCTGTCCTGAAATCGAATATTCCAGACTCATATGGTTCAATATTGATTTGCATAGTTGTAGGAATGATTCTTTTTTGATTCTTCGAGATGATCCTTAAATTGGGATTTATGATTTTATTTGATATAAGATAGTCGTACAGCTCAACGAACTTGTCTCTCGGCACAACTATGCCATAACTCTTCAATGGCATGGGATGCTACTCTTACTTTAAGATTTTATCGATTCAGTAAAGCGTAAATTCATAGTTATAATATTGTAAAATGAATTCTTCCGAATTTTTTACTGAGGCTAAGAGATTGTTTCCAGGTGGGGTTAACTCACCAGTCCGGTATTATCCACCAAATCCTGTTTATTTCAGGAAGGCTCTTGGAGATACCATCGTCGATGTTGATGGCAGGGAGTACATTGACTTCAACATGGGTTTTGGAGCAATGATAGCCGGATACGGAAACCGCGAAGTGATGGATGAATTCAACAGGATGGAATTTAACCTTATGCCTTTAGGCGTTCCCAATGAACTTGAAATTTTACTGGGCATGGAGATTTCATCGTCAATCCCCTCGATTGAAATGATGCGATTTACCAATTCAGGAACAGAGGCTACCATGCACGCCATAAGGCTTGCTCGTGCATTCACGGGAAGAAAAATAATAGTTAAGATGAATGCTGGATTTCACGGCTCACACGACTATGTTCTTGTGAATGCCGGAAGCGGTGCTTTAACGTTTGGCACACCTTCATCTCCTGGGATTCCACAGGAGATTGCAAATACAGTAATTATATCAGATTTTAACAATCTGGGAGATATTGAAGCAATCTTCGGGTCTCGTGGGGAGGAAATAGCTGCTGTTATTGTTGAACCAATCTTAGGGAACATTGGCGTGATTAAGCCAGACGACGGCTATCTGAGGGGACTCCAGAAACTCTGCAATGAATATGGATCACTCCTAATACTTGATGAAGTGATTACGGGGTTCAGGTTTGGATACAGGGGATACCAGAATATTGTCGGAATAAATCCTGATCTCACAATACTGGGTAAGATAATTGGAGGTGGAATGCCTGTAGGATTATTTGGCGGCAAGCGGGAGATAATGGAAATGATAAGCCCGTCAGGAAAGGTCTATCAATCTGGTACCTTTTCCGCTAACCCTGCTACCATGGCTGCCGGATTGGCAACTTTGAAGTACCTTAAGGCTGCGGATTACCACTATTTAAACAGGATGGCAGACCTCGTTGAAAACATTTTGAATCCATACATAGATGAGCACGAAATAGTTATGAACAGGGTTGAATCTATGTTCCAGATTTTCTTTACGGGAAGCAGGGTCTACAATTACAAGTCAGCAATGGCCGCAGACAGCAGGAGATTCATGCGGTTTTTCAAAGAGTGTCTGAAAAATGGAGTCTATTTATCTCCGGGGCAGTATGAAAGCAACTTCATCGGTTTCATGCATCCTCCGGAAGATGTTGAAATAGCTGCAACTGTCATGGAGGGATCAATTGAGTCTTCCAGAGATTAAAATTGGCACAAGGGGAAGCAGGCTCGCCATAATACAGACCGAGATTGTAGTTAAAACGATCAATTGGTCCGGGATGAATAAGGAAATAGTAGAAGTAAAATCCCAGGGAGATATTGATCTCGTTTCAGCGCTTGGTGATATTGGGGGGGTTGGGGTATTCACGGATAAACTCAACAAAATGGTGATAGATGGTGAACTTGATGCCGCAATCCACAGCGCAAAGGATATTCCTTCCCGTATCCCGGAGGAACTAGAAATTTGCATGGCAATTCAGGGCCACAACTATAAGGACGTTCTCGCAGGCAATAAGGGATTAAACGACATTCCTCGTGAAGGAAGGATTGGAACCTCAAGTCCAAGAAGAAACGCACAATTAAGATTTATAAGGCCGGACATTGAAGTAGTAAATATCAGGGGAAACATACAAACACGATTCAGGAAAATGGAAGAGGTGGCTCTCGATGGCATCATACTTGCAGCAGCAGGTTTGGAAAGGCTGGGAATTGAACGGGAATTGCATGAACTTCCTGAGGATATCTTCGTGCCTTCCCCTGCACAGGGAATAATTGCAGTAACATGCCTTAAAGGTTCAAGAATTTCAGAATATCTCAAGAATTTTTCGGAAGAATGGAGTCTGACACGGCTAAGGATAGAGAGGAACTGTATGAGAATTCTTGGAGCGTCCTGCTCCCAGCCCTTTGGAATACTGGTTATCCCTAATGAAGCAGGCTATAGATATAATATCTGCGTACCGGAATCCAATGGCCTTAAATATTATTCAGGTCAATCAAGTGATGTTGCGGTTATTGAAGATCTGTGCATGAAGATTCGTGATGAGAACTGAGGAAAATAGGGATATGGAGAAAATAGCCGGAAGGCCAATAATTAGCACAAGACCACAGGAAAAGTGGACAGCACCCCATAATATTGATAGTTTAAATATTGTCAATATTCCGTTGACAAAACTGGCTATCAGGAAGATCGGCGCACCAGATATTGATTCCATCAAAAATTTCTCTCCAGATGTTATAATTCTCACGAGTAGTTTTGGCGCATCAATATTTTTAGATTTCATTTGGAGGCAGATAAAGCGGTCAGAAATCAAATTTATTTCCATTGGTCAATCAACAGCCAATACTTTAAGAGAGGGGGGAATAGAATCCTTTACCCCCGAAAACAAGAGCACTGAAGGGATAATAGAAATAATCAAGGAAAAAATTGGCATGAATAAAAGATTCCTGATCTTGCGCAGCAATCGTGGAAACACAATGATTAATGAATTTTTTAATTCCAATGAGGTCGAATTTGGGGAGAAAATACTTTATGACATATACCAGGAATTAGATAGTGTACCAATCATCATTGAACTTTTCAGATACAAAAACCCTGGTGGAATTATACTGACATCCTCAATGGAAGCAGAGATCTTTTTCAATATATTAAGGGAAGAAAATATTGGGTTTCCTCACGATTTCCTGATATTTGCCATCGGAAGGCCTACCAGTGAAAAGATCAGGAGTTTCGGATACAGGGGAAAGATAATAACCGGAGATTCCAACTTTGAAGGGATACTGAAAAAGATTGAAGAAATGAAAAATAGCGGGGAATGGATTTGAACCATCGATCTACGGGTTATGAGCCCGTCGGGATTTCCTAACTACCCCACCCCGCTTCAATCACGGAATACATGTTTATCATATAAGGTTAAGGTTTTACCCCTTGCTGGTTATTTGTGGATTCACTGATTGAAAAAGAACAATGATGAAAGTATACCTACTTTAATGCGCTGCTCAAATTCTATGGCTCTTCCATTTTCCCTGAAGCGGAATCTTCCAATTTAGCATATGTCGTTATTGCAATTCCAGTTCCACTAAGATTTGGTAACATTTGCATATATTTTCCCGTAATATCCCACGCTGTCGTGGAAAGCCATTATCAAATCTAGATTTAATCTCAAGGCATTGACATAAGCTGTTCCAAAAGACAGAAGTGTGTATCTCGTATTATTCTGTATGAGGTTATGGAGATAAACCAATGATATGTTAGTGTTGTTGTGGATAGTCAATGCCTGGTTCATTGCAGAAGCAACCGTGATATCAGGATCGACTCCCGATGCAGAATCGTTCCTTATATGGAAAAGGTCTGGTGAATTTATGGACTGTCCAATTAGATATGAACCGATGGCAGTATTATTCAGCGATGCGACACTTCCGTTTGACTGGTATGGAAACAACCCCTGCCCCACTCCAGTAACTGCTATGGGGTATATTAACCCGCAAATTACAGCGAGAACGATAGCTGCCCTAATAGGCATTGTAAAATATTTTTTATTCATCATAAAACACCTCTTGCATAAACCAATACGATGGCGATCATTTTAATGGCTGCAAATGGAAGGATGACTCCTCCAACACCATATATCGTCAAATTTTTCAGGAAGATTCTCAGTGTGCTTTGAGGCTTGAACTTTGTGCCCTTTATCGACAGTGGAATCAGCGCAGGTATTACGAGGGCATTGAATATCAGAGCAGATAGTACCGCTATTCGAGGGGTCAATTGCAAGAAGTTCAGGGCATTAAGGGCAGGTACGCTTGCAAACATTATGGGAACAATTGCAAAATATTTAGCAACATCATTCGTTATGCTGAAAGTTGTCACAGCACCCCTGGTCATAAGGAGCTGTTTGCCCAGTATAACTACATCGATTATTTTTGATGGGTCAGACTCAAGATCAATCATATTGGCTGCCTCCTTTGCGGGAAATGTTCCTGAAGCCATTGCAAGGCCAACATCAGCTGCAGCGAGAGCTGGAGCATCGTTTGTTCCATCGCCTATCATGGCTACAATCCTGTTTTCGGACTGTTCCTCTTTTACTTTCTGATATTTGGTCTCAGGTTTGGCCTGCGAGATAAATTCCGTGATTCCTACCTCATTGGCAATACTCTTTGCTGTAAGAGGGTGATCCCCTGTTACCATTATTGGCCTTATATTCATCTTTTTCAGGCCCAGTATTTTTTCCTTTATAC
>JAJZXT010000074.1 GCA_021806355.1 Thermoplasmata archaeon | reverse complement strand
TTCTTACCTGAAGTACCTTTCTGCATTTCCTGGAGCTTCCATTTTGCCTCTGCCATCCGGTATTTTGCATTTGTCAGGAGTTCTTCCTTCTTTCCAAGCTCTAGTCTCTGTGTTTCCACAAAATTCCTGAGCTTCTCCACGTCCTTTTCTATTTCATGCCGTTCCGCATCAGATTTTCCCTTCTTTGCCTCCAGTTCCTTGATCTTGACTGTGAGTTCATTTGTCCGGGTTAATTTTATTGTTGAAGAGTGCATAAGGCTGCTGATCTTTTCGTTCACGCTATTTAATTCATCAATTTTTTTTGACAATTCATCTTCATTGAGGGAAATCTTGTTTCCGATTTTGCCCATTTCCTTTTCTAACTCTCCTATTCTTTCCTCCTTTTCCTCCAGCCTGAGCCTCAGTTCTGACATGGTGATTTTGGAGTTGTCCATATTAACGTCAATCTGTGCCTTCTGCAGCAGAAAAGACTCAAGTTTATCCTTTATGGATTTTAATTCCTTCTGTGTTTCCGTGCCAATGCCATTCTCTGCTGTCGCCTTCCTTTCATTCAATGTGGAAATGTTGTCCTGGATAGCCTTCCTTTCTTCCCTGTACTTGCCAAGCTGCTCTTCTGCTACCAGTATTTGCCCTTCCAGTTTTGATATTTCCGAACGGCATTCGATTATCTCCAGTTCGAGATATGTGGCCTTGAGGGACTTTAGCCTTCTCTCCTTATCCTTGAATTTCCTGAGGCTCTCCACTTCAGCACTGAGCCTTTCCATGTTGCCCTCTATTTCTCCTTTAAGCGTAGAAAGTGTCGATATGTCTGAGTTGATTTTTTCCATGTCTATCTTAGCCTTCTCAATCTGGATATTATACCCCTCAATGCCTGCGATAGATTCCAGAAGTTTTCTTCTTTCGATACCACTCATTTCTATTATTCTGTTTATATCTCCCTGCAGGACAAAACCGTAAGAATCAAGGAGGAGGCCGATACTCTGAAGAAATTCCTCGATCTCATTATGTCTGACACGATTCCCGTTCAGGAAATATGTGCTCTTAACCTCTCCGTTTGAGCTTTCGATGTTTCTTGTGATTTCAATATTTTCCTTTATCTGGTCATTTTCAGAGGGGGAAAATCTTATTGATACGGAACATGAATTTCTCCTGCTTTTTCCACTATGCAAGAGATCTCCTAACCTGTCTGCCCTCACAGTCTTTGATGATCTGGTTCCAAGCACAAACAAGAAAGCGTCACCAATGTTGCTCTTTCCGCTCCCGTTGGGACCACTTATAACGGTAAATCCCCGGTCAAATACTATTTTTGTCTTGTTACCAAACGATTTGAAATTATCTATTTCCAGTGATTCGACATACATGAGCACTAACGTCCGACAATTGTCATTTAAATAATATTATATTATATTTAAATGTTTTCTAATGCTATTCCCGGACTCCTAATGAAGTATAAGGATCGTTAAGAGTTTTCGAATTGTCTTGAGATTACTTGGGAATAGAGCCAATATCATTTCCTTGTTTTCATTCTTGAAGATGCCAATGGCTTTTGAGACCAGAATGTATATGAGCATCCCAACGAAGATATATGCGGGAATGAGGACTAAGCTAATGCCTATGAGAAACTGAAGTGCCTGGATCGATATCAGCATAATTATGGATGAAAACCATATTTTTGCTGTTCCGAAGACATCGAACCTGACAATTCTTTCCTTTCTTGCAAAGTAATATAACGTGAAGAAGGAAACCGCATAGACTGATGAGAAACCAAGGGCTGCTCCCTCGAGCCCAAATGGTGGGATAAGCAGCAAAGAGAAGAACACGTTGGCGACCAGGGCAGCCGAACTGGTATATACAAAGAGCTTTGTCCGTCTCACAGATGCTATGGCCTGGGACAGAATATTTTGCCCAACAAAGAAGGCTGAGAAGAACATGATAATGATAAGGGCTTCGGCCCCTTCATCATATGATGGATTGCCTCCCAGAAGAAGAAGGATTGACGGTGCAAGAGCTGCAATTCCCAAGGCAGCCGGAACGTAAATCGATGTGAGGAGGAGAGAAGATGCCTTGACATTTTCTGCAATTTCATCTCTTCTTCCTTTACCGAAGAGCTCAGAAAATTTAGGCATAAGGATGCTGTTAAATGGTGCCGCTATCAAGCCTATTGAGGATGCAATTAACAGGGAGAAGTTATATATTCCAAGGTTTGCAAGGCTTGTTAATCCTGTAACGACAAATCGATCTGCGTATCCCGCTCCATACGAAATAAGGCTTGACAGAAGCACTGGCAGTGAATATGCAAATACGGAATTGGCATTCTTCTTATATTTACCAGACTCAAATCTTCGCATTATTTGAATTACCGCTAAGAGTTCTATAGCAACACCGGCAAAAATACCAAATGCCCACCCCAAAATAACCGTATCCAGAGAACGGAAAACTATTGCAAGGCTGATTGCCCCCATATAATATATGGTCCATATCAAGATGGATATAAGTGCAGAAAGCCGGAAACTCTGCGATCCGAGAAGAGCGCCATTCATTATTCCAAATAATATATTTCCCAGTATGACAAAGCCGAGGAGCCTTATCAACGTTGTATAGCCAGAAGTGTGGAGGAATATCATTGAGATTTCCGGACTCAGCAGGAAAAGTGTGACAAATCCACCTAAAGAAAGGGCAAACCCGTATCCAATTATTGAATAAACTGTTCTCTTTACCGAAGAATAATCGCCCTTTCCAATACTATATGATGTGAAATGCTGTGCAGCGGTACCCAACCCAAATGAAAATATTGTGTTGAAAAGGCCAACTATTGCAACAAACATAACTATAGCGCCAATTGCAGTGGTTGAAAACATCCTGACGGCTATTAGATAAAAGATTGAACCGGAGACAATCTGCGCACCTGCGCCGGAATACTGAAAAACAGCATCCACGCCTAGATAATGTCCTTCATTTGCTCCGCTCACGAGTATCAAATGTAATACTACTACATAATTCTGTGCTTAACCTTCCTCTATGGAAATCTAAATTTCCAAGTTGAACACTGTTTTTCGCAATTCAAAATTCTATTAGGTGATCGGGGTGACCTTAATCAAGCCTGGGCACCCGTTGCAATTCGATCACGAATACATCCTTGCCCATCTTGACATAGGTATAGGGAACAACGTATCTTCCCTTCAGATCCTTCTTGAAGTGTGTTATCTTTTCACCTGTCGGTGTTATTAAAAGTTCGTGAATAACGCCGGTTTCTTCCTCAATTATAATATCATCAAGCCTACCTATCATTGTTCCTTCGCTTGTAACCAAAGGCATATCCATCAATCTTGTGGCAAACTTCCTATTCACCAAACAGTATGATCTATGGAGATTAATAATTTTACTTATAAAATTCGAAAGTTAACAAACATCAATTGCTTGAAAAGCTATTAAAGATTATATATCATATAAATATAAAATATAATGGCTGCGAAACCTAGCAAGTATATCATTAACATGGACTTTTCAAGAGGAGAAGATCAATTTTACGGAACTGAGACAATTTCCCTCAAGTGTGATTCTGAAGAAATACTCCTGAATTCAAGAGGAATTATCGTAAATTCGGTTAAGGTAAACACATTGGATACTAAGTTTGAGCTTGACAGCGAAAAGGAGACATTAAGAATCTCTGGATTGAAGGAGGGAGACGACAATGTTGAAATCTCGTTTCAGAGACCATTTTCCGATAGTTTGTCCGGCGCATATCTTGCGGGTAAAGATGAGAAGAGAATGATCACGACACAGTTCGAATCAAACGGAGCATCCCTGATGTTTCCATGCTTTGACAGGCCAGATATGAAGTCGGTATTCGAAATAACCATGAAAGTACCATCAGGCAAGGAGGCTATTAGCAATATGCCCGTAGAGTCAACGGAAATTGAGGGAAATACAACCACCGTAAAATTTCTTCCCACTCCTATAATGTCCACATACCTCCTATACATAGCAGTAGGAAAGTTTCAGAAAAAAACAATGAAGTACAAGGATATAGAGATAATTCTTGCCATTCCAGGCAATGGGATGAACAGCAATGATTATCCGCTGGAAATCGCCTATAAAAGCCTCGAATTTTATGAAAAATACTTTGGGATACCGTTTGAACTTCCCAAAGTGCACCTGATAGCAGTTCCGGATTTTGCTGCAGGTGCAATGGAAAACTGGGGTGCGATAACCTTCAGGGAAGAAGCTTTGGTCTGCAACGACAACACAGACCTGGAGTCCAGAATCAACATTGCCGTGACGATTGCCCACGAATTTGCACACCAGTGGTTTGGGAATCTCGTAACGATGAAATGGTGGAATGATCTATGGCTGAATGAAAGTTTCGCAACTTTCATGGAAATGCTTTGCCTAAATACTATTCACCCGGAATTCGAGGTTATAAAATCAACATATATTTCCCAGACCGTTTCTTCCATGACAAGCGATTCGCTCAGGAGCACACATCCAATAAACGCGAAGGTCGAGAGTCCAAATGATATTGAGCAGATATTCGACGAGATAAGCTATGGAAAGGGAGGAAGCATCCTGAGAATGATCCACAGCTACGTCGGAGATGAAAATTTTAGGAAGGGTGTTTCTGAGTACCTCAAGGAATTCAAATATGGCAATGCTGAAGGTTCAGATCTCTGGAACAGCTTGGGAAAGGCATCCGGAATGCCTGTTGGTGAAATAATGTCTGACTGGATCAATTTAGTCGGGCTTCCTGCAATAAGGGTTTCATCATATGGCGGGAAACTCAAGCTTGAGCAGAGAAGATATTTCCTCAATGATCAGTCATCCGATACAGTTTGGAGAATTCCACTGACAATAAAAGGGAAATCAGGAGAGAGGAAGATCCTGATGGACGCACGGTCGCTTGAGATCGAGAAAGGGGATTACATCAAGCTTAACTCTGATGGAACTGGATTTTTCAGGGTACTGTATGAAGATGAATTCTATAATTCTCTAGATGAAAACATGCAATATTTCACTGATATAGACAGGGCGGAGATTGCAAATGACATAAATTCCCTTCTTATATCTGGCCATCTGACGGTGGATAAATATTTCAAAATTATCAACCAGTTAATCATGGGGGCAACGACACCAATCATAACATTGGTACAGAGAAGCCTGGAAAATGCAATGTTGGTGCTGTATGACAGAGACAGATTCAGGAAACAATCACTCGATGTCTTGCGCTCCATATTAAAGGAACTGGGAGAGAAGAAAGAGGGCGAGGAAACTCTGAAATCAATAACCCGGGTCAAGATAAGGGAATCACTGGCAATATTCGATCCAGAATATTCAAGAAGCGGAGCAATGAAATTCGGTGAGTATTTCAACACCCCGCCAGAAGACAGAATGGCACTTGCTTTGTCAAAATCCCTGAATTCTGATTCCATTGATGAATTGAAAGAAACCTATACGAAAGCCTCCGATGATACCGACAAGAACAAACTTGTAGTTGCAATGGGCTGGATGAGAGGCAAGAATAACCATAAGGCACTTATGAAGATGGTAATGAAATCTGAGATTAAGGCGCAGGATTCTCCATGGGCCATTATTACGCTGGTGAGAAACCCGGATTCGAGGAAATATGTCCTGGGCATTTTCAAATATATTATCAATGCTGTAAGGAAATCTTTTGCCGGTACAGGACTGCCTTCAATGGCTTTCCAGGTTTCATTGCCATATCTCGGCCTGATCGATGAAAGAAAGGCAAGGAAACTGGCAACAACCTTGAATGGGCCTGATGTCAGCAATGGAGTATCCAAGGGACTTGAAATGCTGGATATAAACCTGAATTTCCGGAAATATAATTGAATGGAATATTTTTCCAAAATTAATTATTTCTGGACGAAGTCAGATATACTGCCATATTTTATCCTGCCACAGATCATACGATTCCTCCATTTCCTTAATAGGGATTGGCTTGATCGAGCCATTTTTTAGCAGTTCCTTATATCTTCCCATTACCTCATTATAGCTTAATTTAGAGAGAGAATCAAAATGATCAGTTATTTTTTTCATGTTATGAGGGTGAATCTTGTTGATCTTTGGACCTGAGTATAATATCTTGAAGAACCTTTTTTCCTCAAGTTTTACTCGAAATATTCGCCATTCTACCTTGAATTCCTTGCCCATGTCATAGCCGGTGAGATCTGCAAGTGCCTGCACGAGTTCCTGATCTTCATTCCCCGATGCTATTTGAAAAGATATGTCTACTCCTTTATCCATTCTTATGCTATTTGAAACAAGATATTTGAAGTTTTATCAAAATCTATGGAAAACTAAAAAAAGTTGATATTGTGGTTTCACTGATACAATCCAGAAACCTCTAAATCCTTTCTCCGTTCCCTGATGCTCTTCCCCATGTTGCTGCTTATATTATTGTAGAACTTGAGAACTTCATCGTCAACGGAAGGTTTTATTGCGTTCAGTGCGTCCATGAAATCTTCCTGTGTCACTTTCGATGCGTTTAGGTCTTTCCTATAGGCTATCATTCCTGCTTCCCTCACAAGATTTTCAAGATCCGCACCGACATAACCCTCGCTGATGTTTGCTATTTTTTTCAGATCAACACCGGGTGCAAGTGGCATATTCTTCGTGTGAACCTTGAGAATCTTGAGCCTGCCCTCTGCATCTGGTGGTGGAATGTATATCATCTTGTCAAATCTTCCTGCCCTTAGAAGAGCGCTGTCAAGGATGTCAGGCCTGTTAGAAGCCCCAACTACAACTACTCCCTGCAATACCTCTATCCCATCCATTGATGTAAGCAGCTGGTTCACAATACGTTCTGTTACACCAGAATCCCCGGTGCTTCCCCTCCTTGGGGCGATTGAGTCAATCTCATCAAGGAAGACTATGGTAGGGGCTACCTGCTTGGCTTTCTTGAATATCTCCCGTACAGCCTTCTCACTTTCACCTACCCATTTGCTGAGCACTTCTGGTCCTTTCACTGATATAAAATTGGCATTGCTCTCGTTTGCTACAGCCTTCGCAAGCAATGTTTTTCCGACTCCTGGTGGACCATAAAGCAGGAAACCCTTTGGAGCCCTGATTCCAAGATTCTTGAAAATTTCTGGCTTTTGAAGAGGCAGTTCTACGCTTTCCCTCAATTCCCTCTTCACATCCTCAAGACCGCCAATGTCATCCCAGTGTATGTTTGGAATCTCAACAGTAACTTCCCTCAGGCTGCTTGGTTCTATTGATTTTAGTGCCTCCAGAAAATCATCCTCGGTGACAGCCATCTTTTCCAGTATCTCCGTTGGTATTGGCTTGTCCAGATCGATCTCAGGGAGATATCTTCTCAAAGAGTTCATTGCAGATTCCCTGGAAAGCGCGGCGAGATCTGCTCCTACAAAACCGTATGTCATATCCGCAATTTCATCAAGGAATTTTGACTTTCTCTCTTCATCCATTCCAAGTGGCATTGCTCTGGAGTGAATGTTAAGAATTTCTCGCCTGCCCTTCTTATCCGGAACGCCAATGTTAATTTCCCTGTCGAATCTACCTGGCCTCCTCAAAGCTGGATCAACTGCATCGATCCTGTTTGTTGCACCTATGACGATGACATGACCACGTTCCTTGAGACCGTCCATAAGGGTTAGAAGTTGAGCGACAACCCTCCTTTCAACTTCGCCCTGGACTTCCTCCCTTTTTGGTGCGATTGAATCTATTTCATCGATAAATATAATCGATGGCTCCTTGTTCTCAGCTTCAGTGAAAATTTCACGAAGTTTCTGTTCACTCTGTCCATAGTACTTGCTCATGATTTCCGGGCCGTTTATTGAATAAAAATTCGCACCTGATTCATTTGCAACAGCTCTGGCTATGAGCGTCTTCCCCGTTCCTGGTGGTCCATAAAGCAATACTCCCTTTGGCGGCCTTATTCCAAGCCTTTCAAAAAGTTCGGGGTGCTTTAGCGGAAGCTCGATTATTTCCCTAACCTTGCCAAGCTGATCTGAAAGTCCCCCAATATCCTCATAACTGATCCTTGAAACGTCTTCAAGAACTTCAGAAGCGGGTTCCTCCCTGATTTCTATCTTGGTAACCTCCCCTATCTCTATGGGAACCTTGGAGGGAGTTGTCTTGATTACCTTGAAAAGTAAACCTGAATGCCCGGCAAGAGTCAGACCTGGCACGCTGATATTATCCTGTTCCAGCATGGGCCTCCGGATGAGTGCTTTTTGAACGAAATCATCTATTCCCTCTCCAAACCTGACTCTCTGATCTTTCCTTATTATTGGGGCAAGGACGACCTTTGAAGCTATCTCAGTCCTTACTTTCCTGACCTTAACCTTTTCCCCGATTGAGCCCCCACAGTTGTTTCTCAGAACGCTATCTATCCTGACGATCCCCTTGTTTTCGTCTTCTGGTCTCGCCCTGAAAACTCGACCTACGGTCTTCTTTGTTTTTTCTATTTCAACGACATCTCCTATTTCAGCCCCAAGAGCAATCCTGGATTCTTCGTCCAGCCTGACCCTTGACATTCCGGGGTCGGTTGAATTTGCCTCTGCAACTCTTAGTGTAATGCCGTCTCCATAAGCGTAACTCATACCCCAATATCGTTTATTACCTATTTTAAAATTATGAGCATTGGTATTTCACTTTATAGACATTTTGATTTTCAAGTGATAATACTTGAACCTCTATCCATTTTCAGCAATAGATATATCACGCTGAAGGATTAAGGCGGCATGGAAAGAAGGTATGATGTTATCATCATAGGGGCCGGAATATCTGGATTGTCAACGGCGCTGCATATAAAAGAAGAAAATCACGATTTGAGCATTTTGGTCATAGACAAACAAAACAGCTACGGACAGGGAAATACTGGAAAGAGCGCCGCAGGTTTCCGCGACATTTTTAAAACAAAAGTAAATAGGCAATTAGCCTCCACTTCTATTGAATTCTACAAAAAGATCCAGAAAAGTTTAGGGTTTGATATCGGCTTACATTTTAATGGTTATCTGTTTCTTGTAAAGGATAAATCCCCTATGGATGCAATGCTTCAGGAGCTTTCTTCCGGCGTGAAGATTGAGATAGTTGATAGAGACGAAATAAAATCATCATTGAATATTGATTATGAACTTGAACCAGAACAGAGAAAATTGATGAATCTGGAAGGCTACGATAAGGGTTATGTTGGCAAGAATTGTGGGATTATAGAACCGGAACTCCTTGCCGATTACTATTTTAAGGAATGCGTGAAGCTTGGAATAGAATTTGATTTTGGCACAACGGTTTCAGGATTAAAAGTCGTTCCAACGGATCCACTGGATTACCCGGGTGAACCCTTTATCTGGCAGAGAAAAAAGATAGGAAGTTTACAGACAAATAAGGGTACTTATTCAGGGGACGAATACATAATGGCAGCAGACGTTTACACCTCTGGCCTTCTTGATAAGACCGGAATTGATGGGCACGAGAGACCAAAGAAGAGGCAGGTATTCCAGGTAACAAACGATAGGATCGTGGAGATGCTGTCAGAGAGTGTACACACTGATGAGGATATTATGCCGTTCACCATTTTGCCATCACACGGAGTATTCTTGAGACCTGCTCCAAAATATCGCTCTATGTGGATCGGGGTCGCTGATGATCTGGCAAGGGATTTCACAATGTCGGAAGATCCCCAGCCTGAACGCGATTTCTATGAAAATAGCATATATCAGATTCTCACTTCATATTGCAAGAATTTCGAAGGTGCCTCCCTGACCGGAAGCTGGGCTGGATATTATTCCTATAACACTGCGGATATGACCCCGAATATTTTTAAAGAATTGAATCTTACAGTAATCTCGGGTACAAGTGGCAGCGGCATTATGAAGGGAGATGCAATAGGAAGAATAGCTGCGGCTGTTTTTTCTGGAAAAGAAAAGGCAAAATTATACGGCAATCTGGAATTTCAGGTTTCAGATATTGGTGTGAATGCAAGAAAGGTCCAGATGGAGCAATTAATTCTTTAGAATGATGGGATATGTGCTCAATAGCCCCATATCTTCATCAAGTCTCTGGAATCTATTACCTCCCCACTAAGTGATATGAACTCCAGGGCGGTAAAGAACATTCTTTCGGAGAATGTGGAGGTTGCGTCTGAAATGACAACTGGAATAAATCCGTTGTAATGCAATAATGAAGAATTAATCATTATTTCACTATCTGTGGTGAAGCCGCTGAGCACTATCACTTTTTTTCCGCTCTGTCTTATAGCGTTAGATATATCAATATCGGTCATGATGTCTATGCAATTTGTTTCAAAAGAAGAAATTGGTGGAAACTTTTTGACCAAAGAATAAAATTTTCCCATAAATTCGTCGTGCTGGGGGCCTCTTGGCGCAACATTCTTAAGCCTTCTCTGGTCTTTTTCATCTCTATATCTGGAAGAATAGAAATTATTGGGGGTTATCGAAACGCTTAGGGTAGGAATCATTAAGTTCTGAAATTGTTCCATGATATATTCGTATGCACCAAGGAATTCCATTTTACTGAAAACATTTTCAAAAATTGTACCTTTAATGTTTAAGGATAGATGCAATATTTTTTCAGGACTGATTATCTCTTCCATTTTCAAATTCTTATCAAATAACCTAATGATCTTATGCTTATGAAACTTCGCGCATGACAGTTCCTATATCTTCATATGACCAGCAAAACAAATGATTTTCGTAAATGCGATCAAAAAGATTGACATCAATCACATAGTCGTCCAGCTTTGAAGATTTTTAATATATCCTCTGCAATGTAGGTTAAGAAAGCGGAGGTTGTCGAGCTAGGTTAAAGGCGATGGATTTAGGGTCCATTCCCGTTGGGGTTCGCCGGTTCAAATCCGGCCCTCCGCATTTTGTGAAATGCATAGTGAACAACGACGAAATTTGAGATGGAGGATACTTTCTTATCCCCTATTCCTTCTAAATGGTTAGTAAGGCTTAAATGTAAGGAATAGATTGCTTACAGGTAGGAATATGATATTAGATCTAGGTAAAATAACATCAAAGGGCCAAATCACGATTCCCGCAGAAATAAGGAAAACTCTTGGAATATCAAGGGGAGATCGAATACTCTTTGAGCAAAAAGGCGATGACATCATAATCAAGAAGGCAGAGGAAAAGAGCCTA
>JAJZXT010000206.1 GCA_021806355.1 Thermoplasmata archaeon | reverse complement strand
CAGTACCCGTTGGACTGGAAACAAGGACATTTTCCTTGGCGTGTATAAGCGGAATCACCCTCCTCTGGGGTTCTGTGAGTTCAGAATATTTAGAATTGAACCATTCTGAAATTATTGGATCAAGAAATGGAAGTACTCTTTCCACTCCCCCAGATTCTAAATCATTTTCTGTCGTTTTAATCCCATAAGGAGACAAGAATGGTATAAATACGTTATTAATTCAGATTCGTTACAAACTTTCCCATTGGAAGATATTGTTGATAAATGGAAATGAAACGCATGATTTTCAGGGTATCAGCCAATGAAAACGCTTTTGGAATAATTTCATGGAATTATTAGCATGATTGGAACTACTTTCCATTAACAATCCTTACTATTCAGGTATAGATGTTATATCTTGTTCATCCATGAAATATATATTGGATCAATCAACTGAAACCATGGGAAGAGAATGGGTTCCATCAATCATATTCATGGAGCTTACCAAATCATGCGAGTATTCGTGCAGGCATTGCAGGGCATCGGCCCAGCTAGATCCATCACCTGATGAGCTCGATCTGAAGGAATTGAAGAATGTTATTGGATCGATCAATGATCTGGGGGAAAGCAAGCCCCTCATAGTTTTCACGGGGGGAAACCCCTTGCGAAAGCCATTTTTTGAAGATATAATAGAATACACCAGCCAGCTCAGGATACCATTTTCAGTAAGCCCTCCCGGATCTGAACTAATCAACGGCAGGATTCTTGCAAAGCTGAAGGAAACAGGCTGTAAATCAATATCATTGAGTATTGATGGGGCGGATGCAACATCTCATGAATGGCTAAGGAAACTGGAAGGTTCCTTTGATCTCACAATGCAATCTGCTGAAAAGATCATTGAGGCGGGCATAAACATCCAGGTAAATACCACGGTAATGAAATCAAACCTGATGGAAATGCCGGGTATAGCCAAAATTATGAAGGATAAGGGCATCCGCACATGGGAGCTTTTCTTTCTCATCAATACTGGCAGAGGCGCATACCTTGAACCTGTCAATGACAAGGAGGCCTTTGCATTTGCACTGTGGCTTCTCTGGTTAAGGCGTTACGGTTTCATCATCAGGACGGTGGAGCTTCCACAATACAGGGTTCTCCAGTCAAGATTTGCGGACATATCTGTCCTTGACTCCTACTTAGGGGACAAAGATGGCAATGGAAGTGGTATCCCAGATGATTCCTGGGATTTATTGAGAACTCTTCAACAAAAGACAAGGGAAGCCCTTGGTGAGCCTGAGCCTGGCAAGAGTCAGGCTCCTTCGTCCCGGATGCATGAAAATAGGGGATTCAACGGAATTCTCTTTATAAGCGACATCGGTGAGGTTTATCCATCGGGATTCCTGCCGATGTCCCTTGGAAGTTTAAGGGAAGATAATCTTAAAAATATTATTTCCAGATCGAAGCTCCTGAAAGATCTCAGCGAACGAAAAAATATGAAGGGTGCATGCGGGGTTTGCAATGAAGTTACTCACTGTGTTGGATCAAGATCCAGGGCTTTTGCACTGATGAATGATCCCTTGGCTGAGGATCCAATATGTTTTATTAGTGAAACGGCATTTGAAAATAAAGAGGGGATGGTTTAAGAATGCCAAAAATCGGATGCTCACTGGAGTTGCCAACCAGTGGTGAACCCAAGGAAAAGCACCGCTTCAGGCAAATGTTTGTGTCATCAATTGCATTACTCTCGGTAGTCTTAATATTTTTCAGGGCAAGAAAGTAAATATTTTACTGGCTCCAAAAATGAAATGGTTGGATATAAGATCCATTATGCCTTTTCAAACTGGTGTGCCTCAGTGGAATTCTCCAGTGCAATCGTGGAAGTCTCATTTTCAGATACAACTCGTGAAACAAGATCAAAATAGCCTGTTCCGACGAAGCTCTGGTGCTTCACGGCGTTGTATCCAATTGATTGATCACTCATTTCCATCTCCTGAAGTGCAGAATACGCACTCATCCCATTCTTGCTGTATTCCGTTGCAAGCTTGAACATGGAATGGTTCAATGAATGGAATCCAGCCAGTGTTATGAACTGGAATCTGTATCCCAGTTTCCCAAGGTCTTCCTGAAAAGTGGAGATTTCTTCGGCAGAAAGATTCTGCTTCCAGTTGAACGACGGGGAACAGTTGTAGGCAAGCTTTTTTCCCGGAAACTCCCTGTGTATTGCCCTGGCAAAGGTTGATGCCTCCTCTATATCTGGACGTGAAGTCTCAAACCAGAGCAGATCACTGTATGGGGCAAATTCAACGCCTCGCTTTATCGCAGCCCCAATGCCACCTTCATAGCGGTAAAAGCCTTCAGGAGTTCTTTCCCTGCGGATAAATTCGCTATCAGCTGCATCAATGTCATTGGTTATGAGCGTTGCATTGAGGGCATCTGTCCTTGCTATTATTATTGTATCGACATTCATAATATCGGAAGCAAGCCTTGCAGAGACAAGGTTCCTGATCGCACTGGGTATGTTTATCAGTACTTTGCCGCCCAGGTGGCCGCATTTCTTTTCCGATGAAAGCTGATCCTCAAAGTGTACACCTGCTGCCCCGGATTCAATCATCCACTTTGTCATTTCAAAGACATTGAGGGGGCCACCAAAACCAGCTTCGCCATCGGCTATTATGGGGACATACGATGAATCAGGGATTCCATTCATCGTCCTGATCTGATCCTCTCTCTGGAAAGCATTATTTATCCTCCTGACAAGATTGGGAACGCTGTTGCTGGGATATATGCTCTGATCCGGATAGGTTTCTCCTGCAAGGTTTGCATCTGCTGCAACCTGCCACCCGCTCACGTATATCGATCTGATGCCAGCATTCACCATCTGGATCGCCTGGGTTCCCGTCATAGCACCAAGGGACCTGATGAATCTCTCTTTGTCAAGCAGATCCCACAGCTTGATGGACATTTTTTCTGCAATTGTGTGGCTGATCCTCATTTTGCCGCTCAATTTCTGGACGTCTTCAGGGGTGTATGGCCTAACTATATCGGAGAACCTTTTAGAACTGAATCTCTCCTGTATAAAATCAAGATCATTCAAAATCATTTCACCACCTCGTTTTCAATCAGCTGGTCATAGGCTTCAAGTGTCAGGAATTCGCTGAATTCTTCCCTTGATGAAACCGACCTGAAAATTTCTGAGGCCTGTCTAAGGTAAATAGAATCTTTCAGTGCAGAAACCTCCTCATCAATGAACTTGTTTATGAGCTGAATTGATATGGTTCTTCCATCACTCAGAACCTTTTTGTGATGAATCCATTGCCAAATCTGGGACCTTGAAATTTCCGCAGTTGCTGCATCTTCCATGAGATTGTAGATTGGAACCGCTCCTTTCCCCATCAGCCATGACTGCAGGTACTGAATGCCAACGGATATGTTTGTCCTGATCCCAGTTTCCGTTATATCGCCTTCAATCGGTCTTAAGAGATCCTTTTCTGTTATTATGGTATCCACATTTATCCTCTCTATCTGGTTTGCACCCTTCATGTGTTGATCAAATACTTCCATCGCAACCGGAACGAGCCCCGGATGTGCAACCCATGTCCCATCGTGCCCAAGGCCAACCTCACGGAGCTTGTCATCCCTCACCTTATTCAGCGCCTTCTCATTTTCCACGCCATTGCTCTTGACGGGAATAAAAGCAGACATTCCGCCCATTGCATGGGCTCCTCTCTTATGGCACGTGTTGATCAGCAATTTTGAATAATTCAACAGAAATCCCTTATCCATGCTAACGCTGTTTCTATCGGGAAGGACAAACTCAGGGAAATTCCTGAGTTTCTTGATATAACTGAAAATGTAGTCCCATCTCCCACAGTTAAGGCCGGCAGAATGTTCCCTTACCTCGTAAAGAATCTCATCCATGTTGAAGGCGGCGGGCAGTGTTTCTATGAGGAAAGTTGCCCTTATGCTTCCTCTTTTCATTTTCAAATAATCTTCCGCAAAGGTGAAAATATCATTCCAAAGCCTGGCTTCGAGATAGCTCTCTGTCTTTGGTATATAGAAACATGGGAGTTTTTCATGCTGTAGGAGATATTCGGCGTTGTTAAAAACAAAAACACCAAAATCGAAAAAAGCACCTGGGATCGGTTTTCCGTCGATCAGCACATGTTTTTCCGGAAGATGCAGTCCCCTGGGCCTGACAAATAAATAGGATGGGTTCTGGCTTATTCTGTATTCCTTTCCTTCTTCTGATTTATACGTGAGATTGCCACGAACTGCATCATAAAGATTCTTTTGGCCTCCAATAATGCCCTTCCATGTTGGAGACTGGGCATCCTCGAAATCTGACATGTATATTTTTGCTCCGGAATTAAAAGCGTTTATCACCATCTTTTTATCGCTTGATGGACCGGTTATTTCGACTCTTCTGTCCTGAAGGTAATCGGGAAGTGGTGAAACTTTCCATGACGATTCCCTAATTTCCGCAGTTTCTTTGGGGAGGGAAAAGGTTGGGTCTTTCAACAGCCTTTCCTGGACTCTTATTCTCTCAGAGAGCAATTGATTCAGTCTTCCGGAAAATCTATTATAAATTTCCAGGAGGAAGGCATTGCATTCTTCCCCAATCAGGAAAGCACTATCAGAATCTGTCTCGCCATTAATAAATATTTTACTCTTGTCAAGGTTTAGTTCCATATCTTTCAATTACAAAGTGTTGATTATGTATTTATAATTATTCAGGTGCATGCAGTTTACATATAATGTAATTAAAACATTAAATACATACAATACATAAGTTATTGTCTCCAAAATGAAGGAAATCAGAAAACTGCAGGTGACCGCAGGAGGTACGTACATCTTGACCATCCCAAAGGAATGGGCAGAAACATTAAAGGCAGAGAAGGGAACAATGCTCAACATGGAACTGGATAACGGTTCAATAATTATTTCAAGTAACATGATCCGGGAAACCGAGTCTCATTCAATAAATATGGCTGGAATAGTGGATAGGAAATCGCTGGAATTGAGGATCATATCGTCATACATCCTTGGCCATGATATCACTGAGATTTATTCCGAGGATCATGATAATGAATGGAAGGATTGGGTTAAGGAGACATTGAAGGGATTGATAGGCATAGAAATTTCAGAGGAATATTCTGGCAGAATCCTCCTGCAAAACCTTATTGATCCTTATAAATTTGATCTGACAAGTTCCATGGATAAATTCGTAAAGAATTCAATGGCGGTATTATCAGACTCCATCATTTCCCTCTCAAGAAATGAAAATTTTCTTTCAAAGGACGCATACAACAGGGGAAAGGAGCTCATCAGGACATATCGCCTCCTGATGAGGCTTGTAATACTTGCGGGGAAGGATAAGGAACTCTGCACCAAATATAGGTTCTCGAATCTTACTGACACTACAATGGTTGCAATCGCCATCAGGGAAATCGGCCGTATTGCCTATTATGCCATGAGAACAGCGGAGCATTCCTCAGAGTTTGAGTATAAACTTGATACCAGCTTGCTGGAATCACTGAAAGACATGGAAAAACTGACCGAGGAAATGGTAGCCAAATCTTTCAAATCGTTGATGGAGAGAGATATATCACTTGCATCGTGGGTTATGGACTCAATGGTGAGAATCCGGGAAATTTATGAAAAAATCATGGAAAGCAGTTCTTTCCTGAACATGAAAGGGAGACTAACCATTTCCCTGATAGTACGGGATCTTAGGGCAATTGCCGGTTATGCAGTTGCACTGGCAGACGATTCCATCCTGGGAATATCAACATAGAGAAATCAGTATAAATTGAAAACTTATCCCATTTCGGTTTCCAGCAACCATTTCCAGAGTGGCGTAAATTCAATATCTCCGTTCTCAAAATAATCCCAGGTAATTATTCTCTTTTTGGTACATTTAAGTTCTTTTGCTGCCAGCAGGATACCTGAAATTTCTCTTGCCGGGACAGTTTCACCAGAGGATGCATATGTAACGTTCATGAGTTCAAGGACTTTCGATCCTTCCATAATCACAAAATCTACCTCTTTACCCGCGGCCTTGCCATATTCTTTCCAGTAATAAACTTGAAATTTTGTAAAATATTCCGATCTCCTGCAAAGTTCAATAAAGACAAGATTTTCAATCAACCTGCCAATTTCAGCATTCCTGACTTTCGTTTGTATTATTCCGGTATCTGCGACATATATTTTACGGGGATATTGCTTCTTTGACTTTGCGCTGAATGAAAAGATTTCAGTTTGGAAAAGCGCGAAAACCTCAGTGAAATGTTCCATTAGTTCAAGTGGAAATTCTCTTGATACTCTGTAATTGAGTGTCTTGAGATAATTATACGCCTTAGATCCTGTGAAGTACTTTGAATAAGTTGAAATGGCATAATCGAAAAAGGCAGCCAGGATAGAGGGTTCAATCCTGAATCTTTCCCCAACATCCTTGATGATTATTGTATCGATATAAGATCTCAGGAGCTTACTCCCCAGATCTTTGAGACCGACAACTTCCGGATAACCCCCAATTTTTATGTACTCCTCCAGTGCTCCCATTATCGTCCCCCTTTTTTCTGAATGAATTAGCAGGTTTGGATCTTGAATTAAAACCTCCGTAACCCTCAAAAACTCCCTGAAACTATAAGGAAAAACGGTGAAATCTATGCTTCTCCCTCTAAGTCTGGTAGAGAGCTCTCTGGAAAGTAGTTTGGATGAAGAACCTGAAAGGTATATGTGAAATTCCTTAGTTTCAGAGATTCTATTAACCCAGTTGCTCCAGCCAGAAACCACATGAATCTCATCCAAAAAAAGATAAATTTTCTCTTTACGATTTACCTTGGATACTTCATAATATATTGCCAACATATCGCCAAGATCGTTAGCGTCAAGATTCCTCAGTTTTTCATGCTCGAAATTTATATAGAGAATATTGCCCATCGGAATATGCTCTCTTAATTTCTTGATAATTGTGTACATCGTAAAGGTCTTCCCCGCTCTGCGTGGTCCAATAATGGAAACAATGATGCTCGTATCAAGAGGGATAGAAATATCTCTCTCTATTGTATCGGGAAGCTCCTGTAAGAACCATTCTGATATGACTTGTCGGAGGTCGTCTTTTCTATGCATTATGAGTACATCGATACAAAGATTATAAAGTATCCCCATTCAGGATGATTTCATTAGTATATCATCCTAAATTAGGATGCTTATTAAAAATCGCTGGTATTCAGCGCTAAATGTTTATGCGATCTCAAAAACCAACTCCAGAACGCAAAGAAAGATCATATAGAGGATGTTCCTAAGTGTTTGATGAAGCGATCGGATGACTCTGGGTATAAACCGAAATATTCTCGTGGTAGAAACGGAGCGGGTATATTCTTTGCACTCGGAGGAATCCTGACCCTTCTTGCCACTACCACAGCTGAGGAAGTGGTTTCAGGTTTCAGCGTGAAATATCAGGCAATCAGCACGCTTGGCGGAGCAGGGTATCCAACAATGCTTTACTGGGATTCATTTATTCTATTGTCAGGAATACTGTGGGTTATTGGCACCAATTTTCTATTCAGGAATATAGGTTCACACCTGCTGTCTCTCTGTTTTTACCTCATTGGTATTGGACTCATACTTGTCAGTCTAAATCCGTGGAATGTCAATTCATTCTTGCATACGATAGGGGCATTATGTGTAGCAATTTTTGGGGCCATTGCCGCAATACGTTCACCAAGATTAATGGGAGGGCATATAAGGCACACCTCAACGTTTCTGGGCATACTGTCATTATTTGCACTCATTGGGGATCAGTGGATAAGTTTGGTACTTGGCCCAGGCGGTGCTGAAAGATTGATCTACTACCCAATCTTTTTCTGGGCAATACTTTTTGGTGGAGTCCTGATCGGTAAGAACTCCTTGGCTGTTCCATCCAGTCCAATACCCTGAAGAAAGTATTAGAAAGTGTCATATAACCTATTATTTTACAAATCTAAGATAAAGGTAAAAATTTGTCATGGATTGGGTATAATACAGGAAACAAATGAAAAATTCCGCTGCTCTCAGAAATGTTCAATGGTATATGATTAGCTCTGCAATTATCAGTTATTAACTTAGTTGAGACTTTATACATAGCATCTCTGGGTTCCACGTTCAAATAAAGTGAAGGAGCCCTTACCAGAATGCCAAAGTTAAATTCGGCTGAATCATGGTGCTTAAACTTATAGGCTGAGTATCCATAGGCATATTGCTTCCAGGTGCGCTTCCTTTGTAAGGTTAGCAGCATTGGAGAGAATGTTCCTATTCAGTTGATCCCAAATTTCCGAGGCCATCGCATTTTCGATTGCAGCACCTACAAAAAAAGTTGAGGGTTTCATACTCACTCTGGAAAACGCATCTCTTATTCGTTGTAATGCAGTATTGCCAGTTTTCCAATGTTCATCCGCACCTGCAGGATCCGTTCCTCCCTTAAGCTCACCTAATGAAATGAAATTCGATGGATCCTGATAAAAATCATCCTTCAAATTATCTCTTGTGTCTTTGAAAAGGCAAGCATCCACATTCTTGTTCACAATTCTGACTTTATAATCAACTATCAATGTTCTAAAAGTTTTGTTGTTTGAAGGGTTGACCCATCTCAAAGCCTTTATCTCCTCAGAAGGAACGGAACCTCTGCTGTTCCTTTGCCATTCCTTGTTGTCTCTTAGAAGGATTTCATAATTAGCACCAGCGTTGTAAAGTGTGGCTCTCATCATGTCAAGAAATTTGATCTTGCTCCATTCTCCGCCTAAATTCCTCATTATGCCTCCAAGAGCGTCACCCTGTGTTAGTAAAAATCTGTAAACCAGTTCATCGACAAAAGAGGGACCAGCTGGTTCAAGGAACTTCTCTATTAAATGGATTTTGGCGTTTTTCTTATCCTCATCCGTGAGATATGACTCAGCTTTATCAGAAACGCCCGCGGCTTTCAAGAAAGCATACTGTATGGAGTCCATCTTTAGAAGGTCCCTTGGAGATTTTGTTTTAAGCACTGCCTGCCTCAATGATTTAGCCTCTTTGATGAAAGGGGTTGCTCTTGTATTCTTTTCTAATGCAAGAGATAGGAATCCTGCCCTATATTCATCGTGAGTCGTCACTAGGTCAGATGGGCCAGAGAGATGACTTTTATAGCCCAGGCTCCCAGTCATCTACACCTTCTCCCAGTAATACACACATTTTCTTTGTTCTTCCCGCCCGTGTACTCTCATCTGCTGACTGCTGTTTCCCTTACCTCTCTTCAAATAATATATTTTATTTACCTGTAGTCCAGCAGATTCTGCAAAATCAGATAATATCAGGTCTACAGGTATTGAAATTCCAGCATAACGCACGTTGTCATTAACATAGAATATTTTGCCTTCAAGTTTTAACACCCGGGCCATTTCATGAATTATAAAAGCGTGTTCGAAGAAATAATTGTAGATCATCCTGTAAATTCCATTATTATTCAGTTCTCCATCTTGCATTGCTTTTTTCAGACCGCTTAAGATGGAGTTTAGGGCTTTATTCTCTACGAATGTCTTATTTGCAATATCAAAGAATTCTGGTTTATCTATACAGATATACATCTCTCTAAGCCAGCTTTCCTTGCTCTTGTTTTCTACAGTACAAGATAACATTGTCTGTCTTAGCTTCTTTAACGAATCGTTATCTATCCCGAGGAATGCAAGCTCAATTGCATAGGTTCTTGTATAGTCGTATCTGTTGCAGTAAGGTGGTGAGGAAATTATTATGTCAACGGAAGCTGATGGAATTCTTGGGAGTTTTTCCAGTGTTGACCCACTGATTATTGTTGTGTTGTCATTTAGATCTCGATCCTCGCTCCAGAATAACATCCTGCCCTTAATGCTGGATAGCATCCCGCTTAGAGCCATTGAGATTGCCTCATAGAATATATATATCTTTGGTTTGAGGTAATCGCCTGCTCTATTTCTTCCGGCTCTCTTGTCCCATCTTAGATATTGTCCATCCTTGCTTGTATAACTTATGTCTTCAAGGATCGAAAAGCAAGCAAATTTGAGGAGCTGTTTTATGTGGTCGTCTTTGATTTCATTATCGACGTATCCAAGGTAACTAGCAATGGCATTTTCCGTTTCTTTAGAAAATGCACCTCTCGTGATAGAGACATGCTTGAAATAGTATTCATGAGGAGGTATTTGCTTCGTCCTGAGAAATTCCAGCACATTCTTGATCTCTGCTTCCAAATTTTTTACATCAACTTGAAATGCTGCCTTTCTTGTATTATGAAGGAACTGACCAATAGGTAATAGTTCGATGCCGATAGCTTTCAATCCCTGGTTTGATGCGGCGAACACGGACGTACCGGTTCCAGCGAAAGGGTCTAGGAAAATGTCACCGGGTCGGGAATTTGCTTGTCTGAGTAATTTTATTACAAGGTCATAAGAGAAACTTTCCTTAAAGCCGAACCAGTTCAGGAAGGCCACTTGCTTGTTACCTTGGTTACTAACCATTTTCCGGTTTATCCATTCTGCTATAACCAATCTTTTAGAGTACTTATTCTCAAGCTCCCTTACCTCATCGATTATACTCTCTGATTTCAACAACTTATCTGAATAATTCATATGAACTATTAAACTCTGTTCCTATAGAAATGAGAGTTATTCGAATTACAAGATTTTCCTTAATTCTTATATCCTCTATCGAGAACAGAAAATCATTGATGGAACTAAATAATTCGAGAAATCTATGAGTAAAGATGAATGCAGGAACAGGTTGGGTAATTGTAACAATCGTGTCTGGCAATCTGCCTCAGGAAAAAATTCGAAAAAGTTGGATCTTGAAGAAATTCGTCTCATGACCTGAACAGCGACGGGTGTGCCACCTACCTTTTCAGATTATTGATCACCATTTGTGAAAATGTTATGTTGACTGGGATTTCTCATCAAAAAGTTTGGGGAAACCTATTTTCCTCAGTGTTTCAACTGAGGCAGGCATGAGATTTAGATACCATATCCTGTGCTCTCTCCCAAATGTGATCTCCATCCTCTCAACCCTTGACAGCGAATCAAGAAGTTTCTGCATGGTTTCCCATGGATCTTTATTTCCCGATTCCCTCAGGAAATATACAAGGGCTGCAATGAGGCGGTATGCAGTGACCATGACGAATACATAGGCCCTCACCCTTCTCTCCAATCTGTGTCTTACCGGAACGATCTCTTCCTGACTCTTCATTGTGCGGAATACCTTCTCCACGAAATCCTTCTC